>NZ_JBEOYE010000051.1:0-68893 GCF_040296945.1 Streptomyces sp. NPDC001941
TTCCAGCCCAGCGGGCGCATCCCGCGCGAGGCCGCGAGCTTGCGGCTGTACGGGGTGAACGCGCCGCCCGGGGCCCGGTAGTACATCGGCCGCACCCCACCGGACGCCTCGGTGATCATCCGCTCCGCGTCCAGGATCTGGCGCCGCTGGTAGTCCTGCGACTGCTTGTCCATGGCCGTGTCGTGCGACACCGAGTGGTCGCACAGCCGGTGACCCTCGGCCACGACCCGCTTCACGAGGTCGGGGTGCGCCCGGGCCTGCGTACCGACCATGCAGAACGTCGCCTTCACACCGAACTGGTCGAGCAGTTCGAGCATCCGGGGCGTCCAGCGCGGGTCGGGACCGTCGTCGATGGTGATGTTCACGCCGCGCGGGCCCGCCTCCGACGCGTGCGCGATCGACTCCGCCACCGGCACCGCCTTCACCACGGGCTTCCTGGCCGCCGGCGCGGCGGACTCCGCGTCACCGGCCTGTGCCGTCCACACCGACGCACCCGTCGCGAGCAGCGCGACGCCCAGCGCGGACCCCAGCACCTTGCCGTACCAACCCCGCCCACCGCTGTGCCGTGCCATGTCCGCCCCTTTACGCGTCTTCACTCAACTCCGGTCACTGTGCGACCACCTGAGTGGACAGGGAACGGACGCCGTTGGATGCCTCCGTTACGGATCACGGACAATTCCGGGGGAGTTCGCGGACATCTCGCGCCGGCCGGTTCAACCACCCCGCGGCTGGAAAGCCTCCAACTGGCCAAATGGGGAGGTATCTGTGCTATCCGTCATGATCGACGTGATGTGGGGACTCATCGCCCTGTTCGTACTGGCGTCGGTCACCGACTACGTCTTCCAGGTGCGCAAGTCCCGCACCGGCGGCCCCGACGCGCCGCGCCCGAGCCTGCGGGACGTGAGGGAGACGGTTGCCCTCGCCGTCGTCGCGGTGCTCGGCGTGCTCGCGACGCGTTACCTCTGGAGCCAGTGAGCGGGAGCCAGTGAGCCGCGCCCTGTGGACGCTGGGCGCCGGACGCGGCGTCACACGTTCGCGTAACCCGGGATGCTCGCCTTGATGCGCTCCAGCTCGCGCTCGTCGGAGACGCCCTGGAAGTCGTGGCGGGGGGTGTACGGGGCCTCCAGGCGGCGGGCCTCCTCGTCCGTGAGGTCCAGGTCGAGCGAGGCGACGGCGTCGTCGATCTGCTGGATCGTGCGGGCCCCGACGAGGGGCGCGGCGACGACGGGGTTGCGGCGCAGCCAGGCGAGGGCGACCTGGGCGCGGCCGACGCCGCGGGCCTCGGCGACCGCGCCGACCTCGTCGATGATCAGACGGTCGCTGTCGGCGTTCGCCTTGTAGAGCAGGTCGGCGAAACCACCGTCGGTGGCCGCGCGCGCCCCGGAGTTGGCCTCGTCGAAGGGGCGGGCGAGCCGGCCGCGGGCGAGCGGGCTCCAGACCATGGTGGCGACGCCCTCGTCGGCGCAGAGCGGGAGCATCTCGCGCTCCTCCTCGCGGGCCAGGAGGTTGTAGTGGTCCTGCATGGTGACGAACCGGGCCCAGCCGTTGCGCTCCTGGAGGTGGAGTGCCTTGGCGAACTGCCAGGCGTGCATGGAGGAGGCGCCCAGGTAGCGCGCCTTTCCGGCCTTGACCACGTCGTGCAGGGCCTCCAGGGTCTCCTCCAGGGGCGTGTCCGGGTCGAAGCGGTGGATCATGTAGACGTCGACGTGGTCGGTGCCGAGGCGGCGCAGGCTGGCGTCGATCTCGGCCATGATCGCCTTGCGCGAGAGGCCGCCGCCGTTGGGGCGGCCCGGGCGCATGGCGTGGCGGACCTTGGTGGTGATGACCACGTCGTCGCGGCCCGCGAAGTCCTTGAGGGCGCGCCCCAGGATCTCCTCGCTGGAGCCGTAGGAGTACATGTTCGCGGTGTCGAAGAAGTTGACGCCCGCTTCGAGGGCGTGCTTGATCAGGGGGCGGCTCGACTCCTCGTCCAGGGACCAGACGGGGTGGCCGCGGTCGGGCTCCCCGTAGGTCATGGCGCCGATGGCGATCGGGGACACGTCGAGGCCGGTGCGGCCGAGCTTGATGTAGCGCACGGGAAACTCCTGGGGCTCCTACAATGGGGACCGAGAGCAAGTGGAGAGCTCTCCGATTGACTCTTCGAAGGTAACGGAGAACTCTCCACTTCGCAATCGGACGCCCGCGCGCACGACCGGACCCGCAGTACCGAGGGATCCGCGTACGCACCACCGACCCCGCCCGCCCGCACCTGTACGCACGACCGGACCCGCCCGCACCACCGGAGGACCCATGCCCGACGCCGCCCGCCAGCGCTCCGACGCGCTCAAGAACCGGGAGGCGATCCTGCGGGTCGCCCACGACGCGCTCGCCGAGTCCCCGGACGCCTCGCTGAACTCGATCGCCAAGCGCGCGGGGGTCGGCCCCGGCACGCTCTACCGGCACTTCCCCACCCGCGAGGCGCTGATCCTGGAGGTCTACCGCAGCGACGTGGACCGCCTGGTCGCGTCCGTGCCCGACGTCCTGGCCGCGCACGCGCCGCTGGACGCGCTGCGGCACTGGTTCACCGCGCTCACCGGTTACGTACGGATCAAGCACGGCATGGGCGAGGCGCTGCACTCGGCGGCCGCCGCGGAGGTCATCAGCGCCTCCTGGCCGCCGGTGACCGAGGCCGTGCGCCGCCTCCTCGACGCGTGCGAGGAGGCCGGGGAGGTACGGGCCGGGATCGACCCGGTGGACGTGATCATGCTGCTGAGCTGCCTGTGGCGGACGCCCGGCACTCCGGAGGGCGCGGCCCAGGCGGACCGGCTGCTCGACCTGGCGATCGCTGGCTTGCGGCCGTAGGCCGAGGCCGGGTCGCCGACCCCCGCTCTCACTGCGGGGCGGGGGCCGCCCGGCCGGGCCCGGGCGGGCGAGGTCAGGCGCCGGGCTGGACCGGGCCGACGAGGGTGCCCCTGGCGACGGCGAAGCCTCCGTCCACCGACGACTGGCCGGGGACGGTGCCGCCGGGCGTCCTGAGCGTGAAGGACGCCCCGTCGGCCCGCGTGGTGCGGCCCAGGTCGGGGACCTGGATATCGAAGTGGACCGGGTGGCCCGGGCGGAGGACCGCCTTGGCGCGCTGGTCGCCGTAGTGGCCGGCGGTGACGTCGATCCGCTTGCCGTGCGCGAAGAACGCCACTCCGGTCGGGGAGCCGGACAGCGTGCAGGACGCGTACCCCTTGGGCGTGCTGAGCGTGACCCGGTAGTGCTGGTGTCCCGCGCTGGGGTGGTCGGCCTTGATCGTCGCCGTGTGGTTGGCCGGCCTGCACGCGGACGGAGCCGGTGCGGCGGACGGAGCCGACGCCTGGGCGGCTCCCGCACCGAGCGTGCCCACCAGGGCGGCGGCGGCGAGGGCGGCGACGGTCTTGCGGGTGGTGCGCATGGACTCTCCTTGTTTCGTTGCCAGGTGCGCAGGTGCGGGTGTGCACCGCTCAGGGATGTGCGGTGTGTGCGGGTGTGACGATTCGACGTCTTCCCGTACGGAGATCAACCACACCACCGTTCGAGGCAAATGTCCGGTAAACGCCGTCGGCTTCCGCGGGCGAACAAGGCATCCACCAAGGCATTTACCGCGGCGTCCACCACGGCATCTACGCCTGCTCGCCGAGCAGTTCGAGGAGGCGCTCCAGGACGCGCCCGTTGCTCGTGCGCAGCCCGTCGTGCTGGTACTCGTCGGTCAGCCAGGGCCGCAGGCCGCGGATGGTCCGGGCGGTCCCGAGCGACAGGTCACGGTCGACGTACATGTCACCGTCGTAGATCGCCGCGGCGACGGGCACGGTGTTCTCCCGCAGGCGGCCGGTGTCGTAGAGCGCGGGCCAGACCGGGCGTTCGGCGATCAGAGCGGCGGCGTCGCGGAACGGCCGCAGCGCCGGGTCCGTCTCGAACATCCAGGGGTAGGTCATCTCCCCGGTGAACAGCACGGGCGCGCCCGAGTCGAGCGCGGTCGCGGCGTCGAAGGCGGGGAACGCGCCCCGGACCCGCTGGGCCGACCAGCGCGTGGCCCCCGGCCCCTGCGCGTACGTGGCCTCGTGCAGCAGGTGGAACAGTGGCCCGCCGGCCGCGTCGGACAGTGCGTGGTCCGCCTGGAGCAGGAACGCGTCCGACAGTTCGGTCCCGCCGGTGAAGGGGTCTTCGAGCAGGTGGTGCAGGCGGAGGCTGCCGTCGGTGCCGCCCAGCACGTTCCCCAGGGACTGGAAGGCCTCGACGGTCAGGCGCCTGCCGCTCGGCAGCGTCACCCGCCGGTCGCGCAGGTGCCGGGCCACCGCCCGGGCCCGCTCCACGTCGCCCGGGAGCCGGTCGTAGTGCTCGGCGTTCCTGGCCGCGACCCTGGGGTACAGGGCGCGGTACACCTCGTCCGCGGTCGCGCCGACGCCCGGGAGTCCTCCGGCGATGAGGACCCGGGCGAGGCCGTGCGGGGCGAAGGACAAGTAGGTGGTCGCGCACAGGCCGCCGAAGCTCTGGCCCAGGACGCTCCAGGGCCGGTCCGCGGCGAGGACCCGGCGGATCGCCTCCGCGTCCCGCACGATCGCGTCGGCGCGGAAGTGCGACAGGTACTCCGCCTGGGCCCCGGGGTCCGGCAGCCGGGTCAGGACGCGCCGGTCGACGGGCGTGGAACGGCCGGTGCCGCGCTGGTCGAGGAGCAGCACGCGGTGGTCGCGGAGGGCACGCGCCAGCCAGCCCCCGGTGGCGTACGGGCGCGGACTCGCCGCGCCGGGGCCGCCCCCGAGGAAGAGCAGCCAGGGCAGCTCCCGCGCCGCCCGGCCCGCCGCCCGCACCTCGCGCGCGTACACCCGGATCCGCGGGCCGCCGGGCCGGTCGTGGTCGAGGGGGACGGTGAACTCGTGGTCGACGTGCACGGTGTCGGCGTCGCGGTACTCGATCGCTTCCCGGTGGTGGGCCGTCTCCTGGTGCTGGGTCATGCCGTCATCCTCGGGTCCCCGCGCCCGGTGGCCCAGCGGTTTTCGCGGCGGCGGGGTACGGGTGCGGTGCGCGCTCCTTGACAGGCGGCGCGGTGGCTTGGTTACGTGATCGCCACGCGCCGGACCGAATGGTCGGTCGGCACACGGGCGGTCGAACCCGGCGCCCGACGACCGGACAAGGTGGTGGTACCCGTGCCGGAATCCCCGGCGGAAGCCTCCCCGGCGGAGCGGATGTTCGCCGCGGACGAGGCGTCCCGGGCCCTGGGCATCGAGCTCGTCGAGCAGGGCCCCGGCTCCGCGACCCTCCGCATGGCCGTGACGGCCGCCATGGTCAACGGCCACGGCATCGGTCACGGCGGGTACGTGTTCCTGCTCGCGGACACCGCGTTCGCCTGCGCCTGCAACAGCCACGGGCCCGTCACGGTCGCCTCCGGCGCCGACATCACCTTCGTCACCCCCGCCCGCGAGGGCGACGTCCTGACCGCCACCGCCCACGAGCTGACCCGCTTCGGCCGCAGCGGACTGTACGACGTGACCGTCACCCGCGGGGACGAGGTGATCGCCCAGTTCCGCGGGCGCAGCCGCAGCATGCGGGGCACGGACGGCTGACTCTCCCGGGGGCCTCAGGTGCGGAAGTACGCGGAGGTACCACGAAGGCCCGGCACTCCCGTGCCGGGCCTTCTCCGCGCGAGTCCACCCCCGTGGGTCTCGCTCTGGTGGTGCCGTAGTCGTCAGGTGACCGCGCATCCCGAGACGGGCGCGACGCACCGCGCGTCCAGTGGACGGTCCGTACGCGACTCGCCGGCCGGTCCGTCCTCGTACGCCCTCTCGGTCGGCACAGGACGACGCTACGGTCGCGCGGGCCGGTGGGCGGAGGACCTGACGCGCCACGTGGGGGACCGAAGGCGCCACGTGTACGTCATCCGTCGCACGCGCCCCGCGTGACATGTCTCCTCGGGGTCGCCGCCCGTCGTACGCGACCCACCGCACGGCACCTGGCAAGCAGCCTGGGCGGGGTGGGGTTCTCCCCACCCCGAATTGACCGGCGGCCACCAGGGCCGTGCCCCGGGACCGCGGGATACGTTGCGTCGGCGGGCCTTCGGAACCGACGGCCGTGCGCGAGGGCGGGCGTGCGCCGACGGCTCCTCGTGCGCACCGCGCACGGGAACCGCTCACGGGACAGGGGAATCCATGCATCGCGCCGTCGGCGTTCCGGGACCGGGCGACCACGCGGAACGCCGGTTCCTCCTCCCGCTCGCCGGGCTGACCGGGCTGCTCCTCGCGGCGTTCTTCTTCGTGCCTGACGTGCTCGTCCGCACCCCGGTGGACTCGGACAGCGTCGGCGGGGCGTTCCGCCGGGCCTTCGTCCGCTACTGGGAGTCCGGCAGCGCCGACTTCGCGCGGGACCTCGACGGCATCGTGGACTTCTGGTTCCGCTACCACCTGGTGAAGGCGGTGGTCTCGGCGCTCCTGCTGGGGAGTGCGGTGGCCCTCGGCACGGTGATGCGGCGCCGCGGCCGGGCCGTGCCCCGCTCCCGTCCCCTGCGCGCGGCGTCGTGGACGGCCGTGGGACTGGTGGGGGCCTTCGCCCTGGTGGCCCTGATGGCCAACGTGCAGGGCGCGGCCGCTCCGTTCGCCTCGCTCCTGCCCATGCTGACGGGCGGGCACCAGGACCCGGCGCTCGCGAGCACCCTGGCCGACGTACGGTCCCGCTTCGACGGCGCACCGGGCTCGGGCGCCGGAACGCCCCCCGCCCTGGCGGTGATGACCGAAGACTTCGCCCTGTACCACGTGGTCCTGGCCGGCCTCGCCGCCGTCGTCACGCTGGTCCTCGGCGCGCTGACCGTCGTCCTCCTGCGGCGGCTTCGCCGACGCGCGCCCGGCACGTCACCCCGGGCCCTGGCCTTCGCCGCGGCGGGCTCCGCCGTCGCGGCGGCGCTGACGGCCGTGCTCGCCGTCGCCAACACCACCAACGCGGTCCACGCGCACCAGGGGCTCGCACTGTTCTTCAACGGCGGCTGAGCGCGCGTTCAACGCCCCGCGCCCGGGCGCCGGGACCCGCACGCGACCATTCGGGTGACATCCGGACTTCCGGGCAATCCTTCGCGAACCGCGCCCCGAATCCCCCGCAGATCGCCCGCGACGGTGCGGGCGCGAGGAAGAGATGGGGCGTGATGGGCGTACAGCGCATCGATACCCGGCTGCTGGACCAACTGAGCGAACAGTCACAGGACTTGAACAGCGACGCCATGCGCCTGACGCACGGCGGGCTGACCGGTGTGGACCGGTCCGTGTCCCGGGACGACATCAGGGCGCTCCAGACCGCCGCGTCCCTGGAGAACCTGGCCGTCAGCGTCTACCGGACCGCTGCCGGGCTGCCGTTCATCAAGAACGGCAACAAGACCGTCGCGGCGTTCATCGCCACGACCATCACCCAGCACTCGGCCCACGCGCGGGCCTTCAACGCCGCCGCGGTCAACGCGGGCGGCGCCGCGCAGATGTCGGTCAACCCGAAGTACGCGGCGGTCGTGAAGAAGGCGCTGCCCGGCATCAAGGGCCCCGCCGACGTGGTCGCGCTCGCCGTCACGCTGGAGGACGTCGCCACCCAGACGTACGTCAAGAACACCGGCGAGGTCCGCGACGTGCAGCTGCGCAAGCTGTTCGCGAGCGTCGCCCCCGTGGAGGCCCAGCACCGGGCGACCCTGCTCGCGGTGCAGGCGCTGCTCGGCGCGGGCCGGCCGGAGCTGATCGCGATCCCGACCGACGCCGCCGCGCTGCCCGCCGCGGCCGGTGCCGTCGCCTTCCCCCACGCGTTCTACCCGAGCCGGAACGCCTCTCCGGTCACCGAAGGAGCCGTCAAGTGAGCACCCGCCGCCAGGACGAGGACCTGCACATCAGCGAGCACGACCTGCTGCGGCTGACCCGCGACATGGAGGACGCCCACCAGTCGACGCTGCCCGCCATGCACGCGGGCACCGCGGACCTGGTCGAGGAGGTGCGCGCGACGGACGTGCGGCGCCGCGGGTTCCTCGTCGGCATCGGTGCCGCCGCCGCCGCGTTCGCGCTGGCCGGACGCTCCGGTACGGCTCCGGCGTACGCGGCCGAGTCGTCGCCGCTCGCCGCGCCGAGCCCGTACGTCGGGGACCTGAAGGTCGTGGCGCTCGCGGTGGCCCTGGAGAACCAGGCCGTCTGCGCCTACGGGGCCGCGCTCAAGGCGGCGAAGGCCGGCAAGCTCGGCAAGGTGCCGCCCGCCGTGGCGACCTTCGCGGTGACCGCGATGAACCAGCACGCCGCCCACGCCAAGGCCTGGAACGCGGTGCTCACCGGCGCCGGGCGCCCGGCGATCAAGGGCGTGCCGCTGTCCAACCAGGCCGCCACGCTCAAGGCGCTCGGCAAGGTCGACAGCGTCGCGGGCGTGGCCCGTCTGGCGCTCTCCCTCGAGGAGCAGGCGGCGCAGACCTACAGCTTCGCCACCACCCACGTCACCAGCCCGGCCGGGATCCGGACGGCCGCGTCCATCGCGCCGGTGGAGGCGCAGCACGCGGCGATCCTGCACTTCGTGCTGGGTGAGTACCCGGTGCAGGACACCTTCCTGCCGCTGGACAAGGCGGCGAGCCCGGCCCTGCTCACGGTCTGATCCGGGCCGACACCGTGCGGGCGGGCCCGCAGCGCCACTGCGGGCCCGCCCGTTCCCCCTCCTGGTCCCCGTCCCTCGTTCCTCTGCGCCGAAAGGCAGTTCAGCCATGCCCTTCCCGATCCGCAGGGCCGCGCTGGTCCTCGCGTCCTCGCTCGCCGTCCTCGCCCCCGGCGCCGCGAGCGCCGCCGGTCCCACTCCCCCGCCGCACCGCGCCCCGGCCCGCCTGGTGGTCGAGAACTTCGGCTTCAGCCCGGCCGTGCTCAAGGTCTCCCCCGGCCAGCAGGTGACCGTCGTCAACCACGACGACGCCCCGCACACCGTCACGTCCGACGGCCCCGCCGCCTTCGACACCGGCAGGATCGCCCCCGGTGGCACGGCCACGTTCACCGCGCCGGTGCGCCGCGGCAGCCACCCGTACGTCTGCGACATCCACCAGTTCATGTCGGGCCGCCTCGATGTCCGCTGACCGTACGGGACTTCGGCCACGCGTCGATCCGGCGGTCCTGCTCGGGCTGTTCCGCGTCGTCATCGGCCTGCTCTTCGCCTGCCACGGCGTGGCCAAGCTGTTCGGCGTGCTGGGGCACGACACCGTACCGGCCGGGCAGTGGCCCTACTGGTGGGCCGGACTGATCGAACTCGCCGGCGGCTCCCTGGTGGCCCTGGGGCTGTTCACCCGCCCCGCCGCGCTGCTGTGTTCGGGGGCCATGGCGTTCGCGTACTTCACCGAGCACCAGTCCCGCGGCCTGCTGCCCCTGCAGAACGACGGCGAGAGCGCGGTCCTCTTCTGCTGGTCCTTCCTGGCGCTGGCCGTCCTCGCACCCAGGGCGCTGTCCGTGCGCGCGGGCCGCGGTGCGCCTTCGAACTGACCGCGTGCCGGTCTTGGTCGCCCCCCTCCCACCCCCTGCTCCCCCTTCGCCCCGAACCCCAAGGAGTGGCCCGTCCATGCTGCGTCAGCTCGGACCCACCGAAATCCTCCTGGTCGTCCTCGCCCTCGTCCTCCTCTTCGGCGCCAAGAAGCTTCCCGACATGGCCCGTTCGCTCGGGAAGTCGGCCCGGATCCTCAGGAGCGAGGCGCGGGAGCTCAAGGGCGAGGCACAGGCCCCGAAGGGCGAGTCACAGGTCTCGAAGGGCGAGTCACAGGTCTCGAAGAACGGGGCACAGGCCCCGACGAGTGAGGCACAGGCCGTCGCCTCGCCGGAGCAGCGGCCCGGCCGTACGGGCGTGGCGCCCGGCGGGCTCGCCGGCCGGTGAGGGGGGCGGGCGCGGACCCGGAGGGCCGCATGCCGCTCGCCGGCCACCTGCGGGAACTGCGCGACCGGCTGGCGAAGGCTCTGCTGGCCGTCACCGCGTGCACCGTCGTCGCGGCCTGCTACAGCGAGCGGTTGGTGTCCCTGCTGCTCGGTCCGGTTCCCCGGTGCGCGCAGGGACGGCTCGGGCGGGGCGGCGCGTGTGCCGTGGTCGCCTTCCAGGACCTGATGTCACCCTTCGGCACGACGGTGAAGGTCTCGGTGGCCGCCGGGGTCGTGGCCGCCTCCCCGGTGTGGCTCTACCAGCTCTGGGCGTTCGTGGCCCCGGGCCTGCACCGGCGGGAGCGGCGGTACGCGTACGGGTTCGTCGCACTCGCCGCGCCGCTCTTCGCCGGGGGCGCCGTCCTGGCCTGGCTGATGCTGCCGGTGAGCATCCGGGTGCTGCTGAGCATCACCCCCGAAGCGGCGTCCAACATCCTCGCCCTCGACGACGTCCTGGACTTCGCCACCCGCATGGTGCTGGTCTTCGGACTCTCCTTCCAACTCCCCGTGCTGCTGCTGATGTTGAACGTCGCGGGCGTGGTGTCCGGGCGCCGCATGGCCGGTTGGTGGCGGGGCGTGGTGATGGGGATCCTGCTGTTCGGGGCCCTGGTGACCCCCACCACCGACCCGGTGGGCATGTGCGTGATGGCGGGCCCGGTGATCCTGCTGTACTTCCTGGTGGTGTGGGTGGCCCGCGCCAACGACCGGAGGCGCGCGAACCGGGACGGGCGGGACGGGGCGGACCTCGACCCGACGGCGTACGACGACGAGATCGCGGCGCTGCTCGACCCGGTCCCGGTCGTCGGTGCCTGAGCCCGCTCGCTCCGGCGCCCGGCGGCTCAGGCCCAGGGGTCGAAGGGGATCCCGCCGGGCTTGGAGTTGTTGAGGAGCTGGCGGAAGCGGTCGTCCTTGTCCGTGATCTTGATCGTGGCCGATCCGAAGTCCGCGTTCATCAGCCGGTCGCGCAGGGCGGTGCTCGGGTAGCCGTTCCAGTCGACCAGCGGGGGGTAGCGCCACGTGTGGTAGTGGTTCTCCGGCGGCTCGTCGTTGCCGTTGGCCAGCCGGAAGAAGTGGGTGCTCGCACCGTCCTTGTGGTAGACGGCCTTGGGGTGCGAGCCGTCGAAGCGGACCTGGGAGCGCGGGTAGGTCTTCACGGTGGAGTGCTGGGTCGTGGAGACGTAGTCCACCTGGTTGGACGCCTGGTTGACCCAGGAGATCACGTGCTCCCAGTCGTGGCGGTGGCCGCCGAGCCCGCTGCCGTGGACGGCCTGGTCCTTCTCGAAGTAGCTCGCGTAGACGATCCCGCACCAGCCGTTGTTGCACTTGGCGCGTGCGTACGTCTGGGAGTTGTCGAGGTCGGACTGGTCCCGGCAGCTGCCGTTGATCGCGCCCGTCGTGTTGAGGCCGGGGGCGAGGGTGCCGTCGGGGCCGATGGCGGGCGTGGCGTAGCAGCCGTCGCCGTCGTAGTCGTACGCGGGCGAGAAGGACTGCTCGTAACCCCCCGCGTTCTGCGGCAGGTTGTGCGGCGGCTCGGCGTGGGCGGTCGCGGCCGGGACGAGTATCGCCAGGGACGTGGCCGCCAGGAGTACCGAGACGCGGGAGGCCCGCTGGGCCAGGGAGGGGCGTTGCGGGGAGGGGCGCCGGGTGGGGTGTTGCGGGGTGGGGCCTTGCGGGGCGGGGGACTTGTTCGCCATGGTTCCTCGTCCTCACGGTGCGGCGGTGCGCGAAGGGGGGAGACGGAGCGGTGCGTTCCGAGCCTGCCGAAGCCTAGGGGACGGTGCCCGAGTGCGGTACCGGGCCGGCTGAGGCGGAGGTGAACGTTGGCGGACGGGTACCGGTCGTCGTGGTGGGCGCCGCCGTGACGGCGCCCGTCGGGGTCAGTGCGCGGCCGTCGGACCCACGGCGGCCGGACGCTCGGCCAGTACGTCGTCGAGCCAGTCGTGGACGCGCGCCATGGCCAGTCGCTGGGCGCCGGACTGGCAGTGCTCGGCGGCCCCTTCGGCCGCGGTGAAGACCATCAGGGTCTTCTCGCACTCCAGGTGGTCGTACAGCTTCTCCGGCTGCCCCTTGAAGAAGCCGTCGTCGTCGCCAGCGCAGACCAGCACGGGGCACTCGATCCGCTCCGCGAGGCCGTCGCGCAGGTGGTAGTCGAGGTAGGACGCGGCGAACGCGCGCGGGGTGGCGGCGCCCATGACGAACATGCCGTGCTCCATGGCCCACTTGACGGTCGGGCTGGCGGCCATGGCGGCCTCCAGCATCGCGTCCAGCTCCGGGTCCTGGGGCGCGCGCAGCCTCCGCTCGGCCTCCTCGCGGGGCATCGGGAGGTTGGCGGTGCTGATGTCCCCGAGGTCGTACACGCCGTCGAGGGCGACGACGGCGGCGATGCGGGAGTCGAAGGCGGCGGCGCGGGGGGCGAGGTAGCCGCCCATGCTGACGCCGAGGACGGCGATCCGCCGGGGGTCGACCTCGGGCAGGGCCGACGCGAAGTCGAGCACGGGCGTGACGACGTTCTCCCAGTCGGGGCGGAAGGTGAGGCCCTGGTGGTGGCGGGTGCCGGGCTGGCCGGGGCCGTCGAAGGCGAGGACGGTGTAGCCGCGCTCGACGGCGGCGGCCGCGCCGAAGAAGTACAGCTCCTCGGCCGTGCCGTCGAAGCCGTTGAACATGACGACGGTCGGGCGGCGGGTCGCCTGCGTCCCGGCTGCTCCCGCGTCGTCGGCGGCCGGTGCCGGGCGGTAGAGGTAGCCGGGCAGGGTCGTCCCCTCGTACGGGATGCGGACCGGCTCGACGGAGGGCGTGAGCAGCGCGGCGGCTTGGCGGAAGCAGTCGACCGAGGCGTCGTACGCGTGCAGGATCCGCGGGTCCTCGCTGTCGCCGTGCAGGAAGAACTCGGCGCTGCGGTAGTAGTTCGAGGCGCGCAGGAACCCGTCACGGGCGCTGACGCGGTGGCCGCCGGCCAGGGAGTCGCGCGCCTGGCCCGCGACGCGGTCGGCGGTGGCCAGCCACTCGTCGTGCCAGCTGTCGTAGTCGCCGGGGGTGATGCGCTGGGCGGTGGTGGCGACCTCGGCGAAGTCGGCGCCGCCGTAGGCGATGTGTCCGAGGACGCGCAGCGTCTCGTACCAGAAGGAGGGGTTGCCGGGGAAGAAGAGCGGCTCCATGACGGACTCCTGACTCATGCGACTCATGTGACCCACTGAGCTCACTGGGCTCACTGAACCCGCTGGCCCTAACGCAGTGGATTACTGCGTTAGGAATACGGTAGACCCGCGCCGCCGCAAACGCAATCGAGCACTGCTTTAAGGTGGTGGGTGTGAACGAGAACGAGACACCTCCGGCCCCGCGTACGACTCCGGCCGCGACCGCGGATCCGGCTGCGGCTCCGCCCGTCGCCCGGCGGCCCGGCGGGCGGAGCGCCCGGGTGCGCGCCGCCGTCCACCGCGCGGTCACCGAGCTGATCGCCGAGCGCGGCTACGGCTCCTTCGCGGTCGCCGACGTGGCGGCCCGCGCCGAGGTCGCCGACAGCAGCGTCTACCGCCGCTGGGGCAACCTGGAGGCGCTGCTGATGGACGTGGTGGTCAGCCGGCTCACCGAGGAGTCGCCGATGCCCGACACCGGCACGCTCGAAGGGGACCTGCGCGCGTACGCCGCCAAGGCCGCGGCCGACGTGTCCGGGGCCGACGGCCTGGCGCTGCTGCGCACCGTCGTCACGGTGCTGGCCGCCGGGGAGTCCGGCACGGAAGCCCGCGACCGGTTCCTGGCGGCCCGCTCCGAGCAGATCGAGTCCATGCTCGACCGGGCCCGCGCACGGGGCGAGTCGGCACCGGACGTGCTGGAGGTGGTGGACGTGGTGCTCGCGCCGATGTACGTCCGGGTGCTGTTCGGCGCCCAGACCCTCACGGCGGAGTACGTCGACGTCCTGGTGCGGCGGCTGCTGCGCAGGGGGTGAGACGCGGCACCGGGCCGGTCACGGGCGCCCGACGACCCGTGCGCCCGGTACCGCCCGTCACCCGCTGACGGCCGGTGCCGCCTGCCGACCCGTCACCCCTGCCACCGCCCGTCTCCCGGTGCCGCTCAGCGGCCGTTCGCGGAGAAGTGCTGGTAGTCCGGCATCCACCAGCGGCCACCCCACTCCCAGCCGACCTCCCGCATCGCCCGGCTGATCACGTCGCCCCGCTTGATCATGCCGGGCGCCTTCCGGCTACGGTCCAGGAAGCGGTGGCCCGCCGCGGGGTGGACCCGGCCGTGCACGTCCACGTACGGGTTCTCCAGGGTGTTGATGTCCACCGCGTCGCCGTACGCGTGCTGCGAGATGCGACCGGGATCGCCCGTCACGTCACGGCAGTTGAAGGCAGAGGTGTTGTCCGCCGCCATCGCCTTCTCGTCGTCCCCGCCGAACTCCGCGAGCACCCGCATCTGCCGGATCGGGAACTTCGCCGCGAACGCCTTGCCGAAGACGTGCAGCATCGGCCGCACCGCGGAGTCCCGCACCACCATCTCGCCCGTGTGGCGGCGCCCGTCGAAGCCCCAGTGGTCCATCGTGATCAGACGGAGCCGGCGCAGTGCCACCGGGCACCCCGGATGCCAGCTGCGGCCCAGCTTCGCCATGGGCACGGCACCGACCCGGGCCCGGAAGGCCGGAGCCGGAGCGGGAGCCGGGGCGGGAGCCGCGACGGGCGGGGGAACGGGACGGGCGGTCGCGGCGGCGGCCGGGCCCCCGGGCGCGCAGAACACCTGGAGCGCGGCGGTCGCCGCGAGGGCGGTGGCGTACGTACGAAGTGAGGTCACCGCACCTACCAAACCCGGTACCACCGCACCGACCGGTATGAAGAGCCGACCGCACGGCCAGGTTCACCCGATCGTCGGGCCCCGCCCGGACCGCGCGGGTGTCACGGTCACGCGGCAGCCCTTCGGACCGTTCGGGTGCGACCGGCCCGGTCCGGCCACCGTCACTCCAGGTACTCGGCGACCAGCGCCGCGAAGTCCTCCGGGGTCAGCACCTTCACGCCCAGCTGCTCCGCCTTGGCCGCCTTGCTGCTGAGCTTGCCGCCCGTGGCGGGGGCCGACACCAGGTAGGCGGTGTGCGCGGTGACGCTGTCGCTCGCCTTGCCGCCCGCCCGCTCGATCAGGTCCTTCACGCCGGTACGGCTCAGCTCGGCGAGCGGGCCGCTCATCTTGCCCGTCACCACCACCTTCATCGGCTTCCCTTCCTCGTCGACCAGCGGACCCTCCCCGGCGGCCGTGGTGTCGACGGGCTCGGTCATGGTGGCGCCCGCGGCGATCATCTTGTCGATGACGGGAGCGAGTTCGGCCAGGGCGGCGACGATGCCGGGGGCCTTCTCGGGGCCGATGCCCTCCACCTCCAGCATGGCCTCGACGTCCGCGGCCCGCACCGCCTCCATCGTCCGGAAGTGCGCGGCGATGCGCTGGCTCAGGCGGCGGCCGGTGTTGAGGATGCCCAGGGCGCACAGCTGGCGGCTGAGCGGCTTGCCCCGGGCGGCCCCGATCTGCTCGACGAGCTTGACCCCGCGCTTCTCGCTGCCCGCCGCGGTGGTGAGCGTGTCCAGGTCGAGGGTGTAGAGGTCGGCGATGTCGGTGACGGCCCCGGAGGCCACGAGCGCGTTGACGTACGTCTGGCCGAGGCCGTCGATGTCGAGGCAGTCGCGCTGCGCGGCGTACGTGATGAGGGCGGGCAGGCGGCAGGCCGCGCCCTTGACGCACCGCCAGCGCTCCTGGCTCTTGTCGATGTCGCTGCCGCAGTTGGGGCAGACCTCGGGGAAGGGCACCTCGACCGCGTCGGCCGGGCGCAGGCCGACGACCGGCGCCTGGACGCGCGGAATGATGTCACCGGCCTTGTAGACGGTCACGGTGTCGCCGAGGTGCAGGTCGCGGCGGCGGATGTCGGCGGGGTTGTGCAGCGTGGCGTACTCCACGGTGCTGCCGTCCACCTCGACCGGCTCCAGCTGCGCGCGCGGCGCGATCACCCCCGTACGCCCCACGTTCCACTCCACGGCGAGCAGCCGGGTGGTGCGCTCGACGGCGGGCAGCTTGTACGCGATCGCCCAGTGCGGGTAGCGCGAACCGAAGCCGGCCTTCTGCTGCTCGGCGGCGCTGTTGGCCTTGATGACCACGCCGTCGATGCCGAACGGCAGGGCCGGGCGCACCGCCTGGATCGCGTCGACCCGCGCCTGCGCCTCCTCCAGGGTGGCGACCACGCTCATGCCGTCGGCCTGGTCCAGGGTGGTGCGCACCCCGGCGGCGGAGACGGCGGCCAGGACCTCGGAGTGGAGGGCGTCGTCGGGCACGAACACCTCGCCCGGCAGGTTGACCGCGCCGTACGCCCAGAAGGTGAGCTCCAGCTTGTACGGGCGGTTCTTGGCCCGCAGCGTGCCGGAGGTGCCGTTGCGCGGGTTGGAGAACACCTTCTCGTTGTGCTCGGCGCGGATCACGTTGGCCCGCTCGAACTGCTCCTGGGTGAAGAGGACTTCGCCCCGGACCTCGAAGGTGTGCGGCGCCTCCAGGCGCTCGGGCAGGCCGACGACCTGGCCCGCCACGTGACTGATGTCCTCGCCGAAGCGGCCGTCGCCCCGGGTGATGACCCGCACCAGGCGGCCCTGCTCGTAGCGCCCGGCGATCGCCGCGCCGTCGAGCTTGAACTCGGTGGTGAAGCCGCCCTCGACGGGGCCGCCGAGCCGGCGCTGCAGCCCGGTGCCCCACTCGACGAGCTCCTCCGGCGAGAAGACGTTGTCCAGGGACAGCAGCGGCGTGGTGTGCGCGACGTCACCGACCGGAGCGCCACCGGCCGCGACCTTCTCCGTCGGGGAGTCGGGCGACAGCTCGTCGGGGTGCGCCCGCTCCCACTCGGCGATGCGCCGCAGCAACTGGTCGTACGTGGCGTCGTCCAGGACGCTCTCGGTCGCGAAGTCCCCGTCACCGCCGTAGTAGGCACGGGCCGCCTCGCCCACGCGCACGATGGCTTCCTGGTACTGGGCAGGGGTCGTCAACGCCGCAACGGCGGGAGTCGTGGTCATGGAGACCATCCTTGCCCATGGGTCTGACAATGCCCGGGAGGCGAGATGGGGGTGCCACTCGCCCGCGGTGCGCACCCCGCCGCGCACGGCCCCGCACGTCAGAGCGCCGGGCTGAACCGCCCCGTCCCCGCCACCTGGAGCAGGCCCAGTCGTTCCGCGGTGTCGCTGCCCGCCGGTGGCGTGTGCAGCACCACCCGCTGGTCGCCCTCCGGGGCCAGCAGTACCTGGCAGTCCAGTTCGACCGCGCCGATCAGCGGGTGCAGCACCCGCATGCGCGAGGCGCGGCGCACGGACACCTCGTGCAGCTCCCACAGGGCGGTGAACTCATCGCCGAGGCCCAGCAGGCGCTCCACCAGGCGCGTCGAAGCCGGGTCACCGCCGCGCCGGGCCACCGCGGCCCGCAGGTCGGCGACGTGCACCCGGCTGTGGTGCGCGTGCTCCTCCGGCGGGTACGCGGCGCGCTGGGCCGGGTCGGCGAACCACCGCCAGACGACGTTGCGCCCGTGCTCGGAGACCGTGCACACGCCCCCGAGGAGCGCTTCGGCCATCGCGTTCTGCGCCAGGACGTCACCGAGGTCGCCGAGCACCTGCACCGGCGTGCCCGGCATCTGGTCGAGCAGGTGCAGCAGTCCGGGGCTGACGTGATCCCCCGGCGCGCCCAGCGGCGGGCGGCGGCCCGCCAGGAGGTACAGGTGGTCGCGCTCGTCGTCGGACAGGCGCAGGGCGCGTGCCAGGGCCGCCAGCATCTCGGGCGAGGGGTGCGGGCCGCGCGCCTGCTCCAGGCGGATGTAGTAGTCGGCGGACATGCCGGCGAGCTGGGCGACCTCCTCGCGGCGCAGGCCGGGGGTGCGCCGCCGGGGTCCGGCGGGCAGGCCCGCGTCCTGCGGGCGCACCCGGTCGCGGCGGCGGCGCAGGAAGTCGGCGAGGGCGACGCGGTCGATCTTCATGCGGCCATTGTGCAGGGGGTGGTACCGCACGCTGACCGGGGCCCAGGGAGGGACTGCCGATCCCAGGGTGAGGAGGTCTCTCCCGGCGGTCGCGGCGCGGCGGCAGAGTTGCTCTGGCCGGGGCGGTGAAGCCCCCGGCGCCACCGGGGAAGCGTCCCCGGACCGTCCTCGACCACGCAGGGAGCACACCATGGCCACCGTCACCGTCGGCAGCGCGCAGGTCCACTACGACACGACCGGTTCGGGCCCCGCGCTCGTCCTGGTGCACGGCACCGGTTCGGGCGGGGCGGGCGTCAACTGGGGGCAGACGCTCCCGAAGTTCACGCCGCACCGCACCGTCATCACCCCCGACCTCTCCGGCGCCGACGCGACCGTCGACGACGGCGCACCGCTGACCGCCGAGGGCCTGGCCGCACAGGTCATCGCGGTCATCGAGGAAGCGGCCGACGGCCCGGTGGACCTGCTGGGCTTCTCGATGGGCTCGACCGTCGCCGCGACGGTGGCCGCCCTGCGCCCCGACCTGGTGCGCCGGCTGGTCCTGGTCGCGGGCTGGGCCCACACCGACGGCGACGAGTACCTGCGCAGCCTGTTCGCCCTCTGGCGGGACCTGGGCGCGAGCGACCCGGCCTCCTTCGGCAGGTCCGTCGCGATGACCGGGTTCAGCCGCGGCTTCCTCAACGCGATCGGCCGCGAGCAGTTCGAGGCGCTGATCCCCAACATGCCGCCCACCCCCGGGACCCTGCGCCACGTCGACTACGACCTCACCGTCGACATCCGGGACCTGCTCCCGCGCATCGAGGCGCCCACGCTCGTCGTCGGCGGCACCCAGGACATCACCGTCCCGGTCGAGCACAGCCGCGCGCTGCACGCGGCGATCGCGCACAGTGCGTACGCCGAGATCGACGCGGGGCACGTGATGTTCTTCGAGAAGGAGGACGAGTTCGTGAAGCTGGTGACCGACTTCACGGACGGGGAGTTCACGGACGGGGAGTGACGTGGCCGACCGGCGGCACGCCCGTCCCCCGCTCCCGCGCCACCGCCCCGTCAGGCGTCCACGTGCAGCGCGAAGCCGGAGCGACCCGTGCGCTCCAGGCCCGGCTTGAGGTGCAGGGAAGGGATCTCGTAGTCGCCGAAGTTCTGGCGGCGGAACGGGATCGGCGCCGTCTCGTCCAGCGTCCGCAGGCGCTCCTGCCAGGCCGCCGCCACCGCCGGGTACTCCTCGGCGGTCATCCGGTCGGTGCCGTACAGGACGAATGGCGGGAGCACCTCGATGCCCGGGTAGTAGAGGATGCCGTGCTGGATCGGGAACAGCAGGTCGTCGATCGGCCCGTTGATGCCGCGCGCCGAGTAGTGCGACTCCGGGCCGCCCGTGGTGACCGAGAGCAGCGCACGCTTGCCCGCGAGGGTGCCCTCGCCGAAGCGCTCGCCGTACTTGGTGTCGCTGTGCTCGCCGACCCCGTACGCGAAGTGGAAGGTGAACACCCGGTCCACCCAGCCCTTCAGGATCGCGGGCATCGAGTACCACCACAGCGGGAACTGGAAGATGACCGTGTCCGCCCACAGCAGCTTCTCCTGCTCGGCGCGCACGTCCGCGCCCAGCGTGCCGGCGTCGAAGGCGCGGCCCGAGTCCCGGGCGACCTGGAGGGGGCTGGAGGCGTCGGGGCCGTAGTCGTCGGCGTCGACGGCCGCCTTCCACTTCATGGCGTACAAGTCGCTCACCCGCACCTCGTGCCCGGCCTCCTCCAGCGTGGAGACGGCGAGGTCCTTCAGCGAGCCGTTGAGGGACTCGGGCTCGGGGTGGGCGTGGACGATCAGGATCTTCTTCGGCGACTGCGGGGTGGAGGACATCAGGATTCTTCCCATCGGGTGTCGGGACCATCGGGCGTGAGGGCCACCGGGCGTCGGGACCATCGGGTGACGGCCACCGGGTGTGAGGGCCACCGGCTGTCGGGACCATCGGGTGTCGTGCGTGCGGTGCGCGGCCGGGGAGCCGGGGCTCCGCCGCCGGGCTCCGCGTCCCGGACCGGCCGACACCGATTCTTCGCCGCGCGGCCCGCGCTGTTCAGGGACGCCTCGACCATCGGTCCGGACTTCCTGGTACCGGCAGGACCACCCTCACCCGCTCCCGGCGGCGGGCCCGCGCCCATACTGGGAGCCATGGACGATCTCGCGGGCTTCCTGCGCACCCGGCGTTCCCGGGTGGACCCGGCCGCCGCCGGCATACCCACCGACAGCCGCCGCAGGGTGGCGGGGCTGCGCCGCGAAGAGGTGGCGCACCTGTCCGGTGTCAGCGTCGACTACTACGTACGCCTCGAACAGGGCCGCGCCACCCAGCCGTCCGAGCAGGTCCTCGACGCGCTCGCCCGCGTCCTGCGCCTGGACGGCACCGAGCGCGAGCACCTGTCCCGGCTCGCCGGGCAGCGCCGCCACCGCGCGAGGACCCCGGGCAACCGGGTCAGGCCCGAGCTGCTGCGCGTGCTCGAACTCACCGTCGGCGCACCCGCGCTGATCACGAACCACCGCATGGACGTGCTCGCGGGCAACCGCCTCGCCGGGCTCCTCTACGGACGCGCGCTGCCGGGCCTCAACACCGCGCGGCACATCTTCCTCGAAGGGGAGGAGCGGGGGCTGTACGCGGCCTGGGAGTCGTGCACCCTCGACGTGGTCGGTCACCTGCGCCTGTCGGCGGGCAAGTACCCCGACGACCCCGGACTCGCCTCGCTCATCGGCGAGTTGTCGATGGGCAGCGAGCGGTTCCGCCGTCTGTGGGCGCGCGCGGAGGTACGGGCCCGCACCCACGGCCGCAAGTGCTACCAGCACCCGCTGGTGGGGCTGCTCGAACTGCACCAGGAGAACTTCTCGCTGCCCGACGACTCCGGCATGGAGCTGATCGTGCTGTCGGCGCCTCCCGGCAGCGCCACCGAGGACGGGCTGCGCCTGCTCGCGTCGCTCGGCGCCGACGCCGACGACGCGCGTACGACGGCGGAGGGCGCCTGTAAGGCGGCGGACGGTGCACGTCCCGCAGTGGACGGTGCGCGTACGGAAGCGGACGGCCCCGCGCGGAGGTGACGGCCGACGGCGCGCGGCCCCTGCTCACTCCGCAGGCCGGCCGACGGACCGTCAGGAGTCCGTCAAGACTCCGCCGGAGGCCGTCCACGGCCGCGGTGGCCGACTAGGGTCGCCGCATGAGCCGACCCGTCGGACGGATGGCCGCCGACCACCGGGTGCGCCGCGCTTGCGTGACGCTCGCGGTCGGTGCCGTGGCCCTGTGCGCCGCGGGCACGGCGGACGCCAACATCTGGCTGCTCGGCGCCGGGGCGTGGCTCCTGATCGCGGCGGTCCTCCTTGAGCTGGTGTACCGGCCCTGAGCGCCTGCCGCGGCCGCCGGTCCCGGCGTCCGTGTCCGCGTCCGCGTTCGCGCGGAATGCACTCGGCCCGTCGCGGTCGGATCGGTACGATCGCCACGGCGGCGGGTGTAGCGCAGAGGTCGACGCGCGCGGTCTCCACAACTGCGAGGACGCCGGTTCGAATCCGGCCACCCGCCCCCGGGCGCACGGGTCGTGTGATCCCGTACGCCACCGGTTCCCCGACCGGCCCTCAGCACCCCGTCCGCGGCGCCGTGGGGTCCGCCGGGGCGCGGCTGAGCAGGTCGGCGCAGGCGTCCACCAGGCGGTCGACGTCCCGGGCGTCGGTGGCCGCGCCGACCGAGGCGCGCACGGAGCCCTGGGCGTGGCTGCCGAGCAGCCTCACGTACTCGTCGACGTCCGCGGGATTGCCCCGGGCCAGTGCGCGCCGGACCTCGTCCGGGCCGAGCGCGTTGACCTGCTCGGCGACCCCGGGGTTGCAGAAGCAGCCGGTGCGCACGCTGACGCCCGCGGCGGCCGTGGCCTCCTGGCAGAGCCGTTCGTCGAAGCGGGTGCCGTCGGGGCGCAGCAGGTCGAAGGCGACGGTGGGGCCGCGCCGGGCGGCGCCGGAGGGGCCGAGGACGCGGACCGCGGGCGTGCCGTCGCGGTGCCGCAGGGTGGCGAGCCCGGCCAGGAGCCGCTCGGTGAGGGCGGTGGTGTGGCGGTGCAGGGCGTCGTGGCCGATGCGGGTGTGCCACCGCACGGCGGCCGTGACGTCGGGGAGGCTGAGGAAGGGCGGCGTACCGTCCTCGAAGCCCTCGGGGGGCGGGGCGGGGATGTACCAGTTCTGGTGGGAGGTGGCGGCGCGTACCGTACCGCCCGCGAACCAGGGGCGCCTGAGCTCCGCGAGGGCGTCGTGCCGGGCGATCAGGGAGCCGACGCCCGAGGGGTATCCGGTGATCTTGTACCAGGACAGCGCGACGAAGTCGGCCGGTACCCGGGCCAGGTCGAGGCGGCCCGTGGGGAGGTGGGCGGCGGCGTCGAGCAGGGTGCGCCAGCCGCGTCGGTGCGCCAGGGACACCCAGTCCAGCGGATGGCGCACGCCGGTGGTGTTGGACTGCGCCGGGTAGCAGAACAGGCCGGGCCCGGCGCTCCGTTCGGCGTCGTCCAGGCAGCCGGTCACCCGCTCGGTGCGCGTGGTGAGGTCGGCGTCGAGCGGTACGACGGAGGTGCGGGCCCCGGCCCGCTCGGCGTAACTGCGCGCGCCCAGTACGGAGTTGTGGTCGTCGCCGAGCAGGACCAGCGGGCGGTCGGCCGCGAACGGGAACGCCTCGGCCACCAGCCTGATCGCGGCGGTGGCGTTGGGCGTGAAGACGACCGTGTACGCGTCGGGCGGCGCGCCGCAGAAGGCGAGGACCGCCTGGCGCGCCTCCTCGACCAGCCGGGTCGACGCCATGGAGGTCGGGCTCGCGCTGTGCGGGTTGCCGAACGCGCCGCCGCCCAGCCGCTCGGCGTGCCCCCGCACGAGCGACAGCGGGGGCAGCGCGGCGCCGGTGTAGTCGAGGTACGCCTGTCCCGTGGCGTCCAGGTAGGGGAATTCGGCGGCCCGCAGGCCGTCGACGGTACAGGGGCCGGTGTCGTCGGCCGAGCGGGTTAACGAGTCCTGGGGCATCGCAGTGGTCCTTGGTGTCCTCTTCGGTGCGGGCGTCGCGCACGGCAGCGCAACGTCCTGACCTGCCAGAGTACGTCCAACGGACCTGCGGGCACCGCCCCTTGCGCGAGCCGCCGGACCCCCGCCCGGACGGCCCGGGGCACGGGGCCGGGACGGTCAGGCCTTGACCGGGGCCTTGGTGCCCGCTTCCTTGACCAGGCGGTCGCCTTCGGAGAGGGACTCCCAGAGGGTCCCGTCGATGCGGGCCTTCTTGGTGGTGCCGTCCTGGAGGCGCACCTCCACGTAGTGGTAGAGGCTGGAGCCGTCGGTCATGCCGCGGGACTTGTCGACGACGACACCGTCCCAGACGTCTCTTTCACGCACTTTGTGGGATTTGAACATGCTTCCACGGTAGCCCCGGCCCCGATCCCGCGACCATCCTCCGCCGGGACGAAAACGGGATGAGTCGGCCTCCACCCTGCGGTGCACCGGCTCCTCGGGGCCATCCCCGGGACCGCCCTCAGGCCAGCGAACCGCCCGTGGCGTCGATCCACTGCCCCGTGACCCAGCGCCCGTCGTCCGAGGCCAGGAAGGCCACGACGTCCGCGATGTCCTCGGGGGTGCCGACCCTGCCCAGCGCCGACATCGCGGCGGCGCCCGCCCACGCCTCGGCGTCGTCACGCAGCCAGTCCGCGTTGACGTCCGTGTCGACGATGCCGGGCGCCACCGCGTTCACGGTGATCCCGCGCGGGCCCAGGACCTTGGAGAGGTAGCGGGTGAAGACGTCGAGGGCGCTCTTGCTCATGGCGTACGCGATCGCGTCGGGCATCATCGCCGCGCGCGAGAGGCCCGTCGAGACGTTGACGACGCGTCCGCCGTCGCGCAGCCGGTCCGCGCCCGACTGGGCCAGGAAGAAGGGCGCCTTGGTGTTGACCGCGAAGATCCGGTCGTACTCCTCCTCGCCGATGCCCGCGAAGGAGTTGGCCGCGCCGATGCCGGCGTTGTTGACCAGGACGTCGAGCCCTTCGGCGTGGGCGTCGAAGGCGCGCCAGAGCGCTTCGGCGTCCCCGGGGACGCCGAGTTCCTGCCGCAGCGCGAAGGCGGAGCCGCCCGCCTCCTCGACGGCGGCGACGGTGCGCGCGGCCGCCCCGGCGTCGCTGCCGTAGTGCACGGCGACGCGGGCGCCCTCGCGCCCGAGCCGTTCGGCGATGGCGCGTCCGATGCCCCGGCTGCCGCCCGTGACCAGTGCCGTCTTGCCCGTGAGCGTGCCCATGGCGATGTCCCCCGCTTTTCTGTAGTGCTTGTTACGGAACTGATGACGACCCTAGCCCATGTTCTTTATCGCTCGCTACAGAAATGGTGAAGGGTGCCGCGCGCGACCGGTCTGCCACACTGCTCCGCCATGGACACGTCTGCGCGCACCGGCCGCCACGGCCACCAGGACGCCCGTACCGACCGGGCCGTCGGGGCCGTCCTGGGCTCCGCCGTCGGCGACGCCCTCGGCGCCCCCTTCGAGTTCGGACGGCCCGGCGGCTACCGCGCGCGCTTCCCGGACGGCTCGGGCGAGATGTGCGGGGGCGGCGGCTGGGACCCGGGCGAGGCCACCGACGACACGCAGATGGCCGTGCTCGTCGGGGAGTCACTGCTCGAACGCGGCGGCCTCGACCTGCCGGACGTCTTCGACCGGTTCCGGCGCTGGGCCGCCGCGGAGCCGAAGGACATCGGGCTGCAGACCGAGGCCGTCCTGGGCAGCGGCGACCCCTGGGACCTGGCGGCCGCGCTGCACTTCCAGGTCAACTCCCGTGCGGCGGGGAACGGTTCGCTGATGCGCGCGGCCACGTCCGCCGTGTACTGCGCGGGCGCGGGGCGCTCCGCCACCATGGACGCCGCCCGCCGCCTCGCCGCGCTCACGCACGGGGACCGCGCCGCCTGGGAGGGCACGGCGGTCCTGCACGAACTGGTCCGGGTCGCGCTCGACGGTGACGACCCCCTGGCGGCGGTGCCCGCGACGCTGGACGCGGTCCACGAGGACCACCGGGCGCGCTGGGCGGTGGTCCTCGCCCCGGACTGGCACCCTGACCTGGCCACGGAGTTCAACGGCGCCGTCTGGCCGTGCCTGGGCTCGGCGCTGTGGGCGGTGCGCACGACCGGTTCGTTCGAGGCGGCGCTGGGCGCGGCGGTCGACCTGGGCGGTGACACCGACACCGTGGCCGCGGTGACGGGCGCGCTCGCGGGCGCGGTGTACGGCGCGGGGGCGGTCCCTCACCGCTGGACCGCCCCGCTGCACGTACCGCTCCCGGGCTTCGGCGACCGGGTGCTCGACGCGATCGCCCTTGCGGAGCTGGGGAGTTCACTGCTCGCCGCCGGGGACCCCGGGCGGGACGCGCCGTGACGTCCGCCCGGATCTCCGGACCGGCCTGTCGGCCTACCCGAAGGTGAAGGCGTACGCCTGGAGTCCCGGGTCGAGTCGCAGCTCCAGGCGCGCGGTGCGCTCCTGCGCGTCGTCCGTCAGGCGGTACAGGGTCGGGGCGCCGGACACCGTGAGGGTGCGCTGCGGACGGCCGTCGACGAGGACGGTCACCCGGCCCGTGCCGGCGAGCACCAGGTTGGCGTTCTTGGCGCGGTACGTGAAGGCGAGGCGGGCGTCCGGCCCTGCGGTGAAGTACTCGTACCCGGCCGTCCAGGTGCCCGACAAGGAGAGCCGGTTGAGCGGGAGTTCACCCTCGGGGAAGCGGTAGACGGCCGGCTCGTAGTCCACCAGGGGGGTGCCGACGTAGCCCCGGACGCGGAGGTTGCTCAGGTACGTCTCCGGGGTGCGGTCCGCCGCCAGCTCGTCCATCGCCCGGCCGGTCGGCGCGGGCAGCGTCACACCCGGGTCGGCCTGGCGCAGCAGCTCGCGGATCATCTGCTCGGTGCGGTCGTACTGGCCCTCGCCGAACTTGAGGTAGCGGACCGTGCCCTGGGCGTCCACCAGGTACTTCGCGGGCCAGAAGCGGTTGCGGTAGTTGTCCCAGGTGGTCAGGTCGTTGTCGAGGGCGACCGGCCAGTCGACGCCCAGCTTGCGGGCCCCGGCGATCACGTTGGAGCGCTTCTTCTCGAAGGCGAACTCCGGTGAGTGCACGCCGATCACGCGCAGCCCCGCGTCGCGGTAGGCCCGGTCCCAGTCCTTCAGGTGCGGCACCGCGCGCTGGCAGTTGATGCAGGAGTACGTCCAGAAGTCGACCAGGACGACCTTCCCGCGCAGCGACTTCAGGTCGACGGGCCGGTCCCCCGGGGTGTTGAACCACGACGCGATGCCCTCGATGGCCGGGGCAGCGCCGCACGAGGCGAGTTCGGCGGCACCGTCCTCGCAGCGGGAGAGCTCCTTGTTGGAGTCGTCGTAGAGCCCGGAGAGCTGTTGCCGGGCCGCGTCGCTGTCCTCGATCCGCTTCTGCACGCCCGCGGTGTAGTCGGGCAGCGTGCGCTGGATGGCCGCGGTGACGTCGAGGGCGAGCCCGGCCGCCAGCGCGATCATCAGGCACCCGGCCGCGATGCGCAGGCCCCGCGCGCGCCTGCGGAAGGCGGCGACCCGCTCGGCGACCCGGCGCCCGGCGAGGGCGAACACCAGGAGCGGGGCGGCCGTGCCGAGGGCGAAGGAGAGGGTGAGTACGACGATGTCGGCACTGATCTCGCCCCGGGCGCCCGCCACGGTGATGGCCGCGAGGACGGGCCCCGCGCACGGCACGTACAGCAGGCCGAGCCCCAGGCCGAGGGCGAAGGCGCTGCCCTCCTTGTTGACCTGCCGCTGCGGCAGCCGGGCGAAGGGCTTCTCGATGAGGCGCTCGACGGGCGGGAAGATCAGCCCGAGGCCGATCAGGACGAGCAGCCCGAGGCCGATGTAGCGCAGGATGTCGTCGGGCAGGCCGAGCGCCGAGATGAGGGTGACGCCGAGCAGGGTGAAGAAGGCGAAGCTGACGACGAGCCCGGCGACGACGGCGTAGGGACGCCGGTTGCGCCGGCGCGGGGCGGCCGGGGGCGGGGCGGCCGATTGCGGGGATGCCGGAGGCGCGGCGGCTGCGGGCGATGTGGCTGAGGGCGGGGCGCCTGCGGACGGGGCGGCTGAGGGCGGTGTCCGGTCCTCGCCCTCGCCCGTTCCTCCCGCCAGGAAGACCACGGGGAGGACGGGCAGGATGCAGGGTGACACCGCCGTGATCAGCCCTCCGAGCACCCCGATCAGTGCCAATGTGAGCATGGCCCGTCACCCTTCGGTATCGCGGTGCGGTGGACCGCACGCGCTCCAGCGACTATTCGTCGCAAAACGGGTGTCCGGATTGGGTGGTTCCGGGGCTGACGGCTCCGGGGCCGGCGGTTCCGGCCGGGCGATCGGGCTCAGTGCGCGGCGTGGCCCTGGCAGCCGCAGCCGGCCGCCCCGGCGCGCGGGAGGCCTTCGGTGAAGGCGCTCTGCGAGAACACGGCGAGCAGCGTCGCGTCCTCGGCGCCCTCGTTGGTGAGGGTGATCTCCTTGCCCGCCGGGAGCATGGCGAACGCACCGGGCTCGACGGTCTTGGCGCCGCACCCGCAGGCCGCCTGGACCACGCCGGAGACGCCGGTGAGCAGCAGCTCGGAGTCGCCGTGCGCGTGGGCCGGTATCCGGCCGCCCGCGGGCACCTGGATGCGCACGGCGGCGAGGTGCCGGAAGGGGCCGCCCTCGGGGTCGAGCCGGAGGGCGTGGCGGCCCTGGTCCCGTACGGCGTCGGACGCGGTGTCGATGGTCATGCCGAACATGCTGGTTCTCCTGGGGGAGTTGGGGATGGGGAGGATGGTGGCGCGTACGGAGGGACCGCTACGGAGGAGCCGCTCACGCCACCGCGTGCAGCGCGCGTCCCGTGCGGCGGCGGGCCCGGGTGGGACGCGGGCGCGGGAGTCCGTCGACGACGGCGCCGCGCGAGAAGACGGCGAGGGCGGTCGCGGGGAGGTCGGTGCGGTTCTCCAGGGTGAACAGCTCTCCCCGGGGCACCATCACGCAGGCGCTCGGCGTGAGGGTGACCCGTTCGCGGCCGGGACAGCCGACCTCCAGGGCGCCGACGACGCCGGTGAGGACGAGTTCGGAGTCGCCGTAGGCGTGGGCCTGCATGGCGCTGTTGCCGGGGAGCTGCACGCGCGCGGTGGCGAGGTCTTCGAGCGCGCCCGCGGGGTCGATGCGTACGACGGGCATGTCGCCCCGGACGTGGTGCGGGTCGATGGAGGTGGCGAACACGGTTCTCCTAGCGGGGCTGTACGGGGTCGGGCCGGGTGAGGCGTACGGGCGCGCCGCCGGGGTGGATGTCGGCGCGGCACAGGTCGGGGGCGGCGAAGGGGGTGAGCACGGCGGCCGACCCGGTGCCGTCGAGGAGTCCGTCGAGGACCCCCTGGTGGACGGCGCAGACCACGTCCGGGCGGGCGCGGGCCAGTGCGCGGTACGGGCAGGCGTGCAGCAGCAGGCGTCGTCCGCCGTCGGGCCGGTGCGGGGCCTGTTCGGGGCCGAAGCCCATCCGGGTGGCGTGGGCGAGCACCCGGTCGGCGGGGGACGCGTCCGGGTCCTGCGCGGCCAGGGTGCGGCCCCACTGCCGTCCGGCGGTGCGGGCGTCGGCCCCGGCCGTGGTGACCGCGTCGACGAGCACGGCCGCGAGGTCGCGGTAGGCGGCGTCGGCGGCCCGGGCGTCCTCGTCCGCGGTGCCGCGCGCGGCGGCGTACCGCAGGCGCGGGCGCCCGCGTCCGGGCCCGGCGGTGGTGGTGGCGCGCACGAGTCCGGCCTCGGCGAGGACGGCCAGGTGGTGGCGGACGGTGGCGACCGAAAGGCCCGCCCCGGCGGCCAGCTCGTCGACCCCGAGCGGGCCGTCCGCTTCCCGCAGCTGGGACATCAGACGCCGCCTGGACGGAACGGCCAGCGCTCGGTGCAGGTCGTCGGCGGGGTCCGCCTGGGCGGGCATTTCGGTCATATGGCGAATATAGATGATCGGGGTCGCGTTAAAAGGAGAGGCGAAGGTCCTGGAAGGGCGGTGCTTTGGTCGCGAGGTTGCTGCACTCTCGTGGTCACGGGGTGGGTGGGCCCTCGTGGTCGCGGGGTGGGATCGTGGCGCGGGACGGGCGCGCCGTCGCGGTGACGGGGTTCCGTCGCGGTCAGAGGGTTCCGTCGTGGTGCGGGACGGGCGAACCACCACCGCCACCGATGAGTACGCGCGCGGCCACGGGTCTACCGTGGTGACCGGACCACCTCCTCACCGGGAGCACGCCATGGGCCAGATCCACATCGAAGTCTTCGCCACCCTCGACCTGGTCGGGCAGGCGCCCGGCGGGCCCGAGGAGGACCCCGAGGGGTTCCCCTTCGGCGGCTGGCAGGTGCCCCTGCTGCACGAGGTCTCGGGGGCGCAGGTCGCCGCGGCGTACGAGGGCACGGACGCGCTGCTGCTGGGCCGCCGTACGTACGACATCTTCGCGGCCTACTGGCCGCACCAGAAGGGCGGCCCGGACGACGCGTTCGCGGACCTGTTCAACAGCATCCCGAAGTACGTCGCCTCGCGCGGCACGCCCGACCTGCCCTGGGCCGGGTCGACGCACCTCGGCCCCGACCTGCCCGCCGCGGTGCGCGAGGTGCGCGACCGGCACGAGCGCGTGAAGGTGGTCGGCAGCCTGGACCTGGTGCAGACCCTCCTGCAGGAGAAGCTCTTCGACCGGCTGGACCTCTGGGTGCACCCGATCGTGCTCGGCGTCGGCAAGAAGGTGTTCGACGGCGGCGCGGTGCCCACCAACCTCACGCTCCTCGAACCCCCGGCCACCAGCCCGAAGGGCACGGTCCACCTCCGCTACGGCCTCGCCGACGGCACCCCCGCCACCGGCGACATGGGCGCCCCGGACCGGGGCCTGGGCGACACCGCCTGAGCCGGGGCCCGAAGCGACCGGGCCCGGCGGGACGGGGTCGGGCCGGCGGGACAGGGTCGGGCCCCGGCGGGACAGGGGTTCCGGCGCGTGGGACGGGGTCCGGGCGCGGCCGGGTCAGCGTGTCCAACGTGGCCCCCTTGCGTGCGACTTGGCGCTGTAGTCGCATGAAGCCCATGCGGCACACCGAGACCTCCCGGGGCAGCGCGTCCCCGTCCCCCTCGTCCCCGAATCCCCTCACGCCCCACACCCCCGTACCCTCCCTCCACTCCGCGCCTTCCGTACGTCGGACCGGCCCCGGCGCCCGTCGACGGCGCACCGCGGCCCTCGCCGTGGCCTTGGTCGCCACCTCCCTCTGCGCGGCCTCCCCGCTCGCGTTCTCGCCCGGCCGGGCCTCCGCGCAGGAGCGGTACGGATCCGGAACGGCGACGGGCGGCGGCAGCAAGCCCCACGACCTCGACCGCCTCGACCTCGACACCGTGACGATCCCCCAGCTCCAGCTCCGCATGGCGTCCGGCTCGCTCACCGCGACCGGGCTGACGCGCGCGTACCTGCGGCGGATCGCGGACATCGACCCGAAGATCCACGCCGTACTGCGCACCGACCCCACCGCACTGGCCCAGGCCGCCGCGAGCGACGCACGGCACCGCCGCGGCACCACGCGCGGCCCGCTCGACGGCATCCCGGTCCTCATCAAGGACAACGTCGACACCAAGGGCTTCCTCTCGACCGCCGGATCGCTCGCGCTCGCGGGGAGCCCGCCCAGGAGCGACGCCGCCCTGGTGACGCGGCTGCGCCGGGCCGGTGCCGTCGTCCTGGGCAAGACCAATCTCTCCGAATGGGCCAACTTCCGCGCGGCGAAGCCCACTTCCGGCTGGTCCGGGGTGGGCGGGCAGACGAACAACCCGTACGTCCTCGACCGCAACCCGTGCGGTTCGTCGGCGGGTTCGGGCGCCGCGCTCGCCGCCTCGCTCGCGCAGGTGGCCATCGGCACCGAGACCGACGGCTCGATCGTGTGCCCGGCCGGCATGAACGGCGTGGTCGGGCTCAAGCCGACGCTGGGCCTCGTCAGCGGGGCGGGCGTGGTGCCGATCTCGGCCGAGCAGGACACGGCCGGGCCGATGGCCCGCAACGTCGTGGACGTGGCCCTGACCATGTCCGTACTGATGGAACCACCGGCGGAACGGCCGTCGACGTCAGCACGGGCGGATGCGTCCTCGCACGCCGCCGTACCGGCCGCTCCCCCTGGGCCGACGGTCGACGCGGCCGCGGTCGAGTCGGCCGCGCGGGGCCACGGCGGCGGGCTGCGCGGCAAGCGCATCGGCCTGTGGCGACTGCCGTCCCTGGGCGAGGACACCGACGCGGTCATGACCCGCGCCGCCCAGCGGCTGCGCGCGGCCGGGGCCGTGGTGGTCGAGGTGACCCCGCCGTACCAGGACCGGCTGGCCGAGCTGGAGTTCCCCGCGCTGCTCAGCGAGTTCCACCGGGACATCGACGCGTACCTGGCCGCGCGCGGGGCCGGGCCGCGCGACCTGGCCGACCTGATCGCGTTCAACCGGAGCCACCCGGCGGAGCGGACCTGCTTCGCCGGGCAGGAGCTGTTCGAGCAGGCGCTCGCGGCCCCGCCCACGACGGACCCGGAGTACCGCGCGGCACGGGCGGAACTGCGTGACCTGTCGCGCCGCTCGATCGACGAGACCATCGCCGCCCACCACCTGGACGCGATCGCCTCGCCGACCAATCCGCCCGCCTGGACGACGGACTGCGCGCGCGGCGACAACGACGTGATCCCGTCGTCCACCCCGGCCGCCGTCGCCGGCTACCCCTCGCTCTCGGTCCCCGCGGGCAGCGTGGGCGAGCTGCCCGTGGGCCTGCTGCTGATGGCGGGCGGCCACCAGGACGCACGGCTGCTCGCCCTGGGGGCGGCGGTGGAGCAGCGGCTCGCCGCGTGGCGCGCGCCGCGCTACCTGCCGACGGCGGGGAGCGCGCGGTAGCGGGACCGCACGGGGCGGCGGGGTGGGGAGCAGTCGCCCGGTGCGGGTCCTCCCGCACCCCGCCGCTTCGACGCCTCCTGCCGTCACGGAACGTTTCGTAACGTCAGCCAGTAGGCTGGCGGCCATGACTCCGGCGTCCAGCACTCCCGTCCCCGCTCCCGGGCCCGCCCCCACCCCCGTCGCGGGCGGTCCCGTGGCGGGCAGTCCCGTGGCCGGCGGTCCCGTGGCGGGCAGGCCGGTCGCGGGCAGCCGCAGCGAGCGGGTGCGCCGGGCCATCCTGGACGCCGCCTTCGACCTCATCGCCGAGCGCGGCTACGGCAAGGTCACCATCGAGGCCATCGCCGCGGCCGCCGGTACGGGCAAGCCCACCATCTACCGGCGCTGGACCTCGCGGGGCGAGATCGCGCTGGCCGCCATCAGCGACCGCGTCGGCGACGTCCTGGCCTTCCCCGACACCGGGGACGTCACGGCCGACCTCACCGCCCAGATGACCCGGGTGGCGGACCTGCTCGACGGGGACGTCGGAGCCGTGTTCCGCTGCGTCATCGCCGAGGCGCAGGCCGACCCGGCCGTCTCCGCGGGCCTGCGCGCCGCCGTCATCGAGCCCCACACCCGCGCCTGCCAGCAGCGCCTCGAACGCGCCGTCGCGGCGCGCCAGCTGCGCGACGACGTCCCCGCGCGGCTGATGGTCGAGATGATCTACGCGCCGCTCTACTACCGCTTCCTGCTGCACACCGACCCGATCGGGCCCGGCCTGGTCCGGGAGGGCGTCGTCCGCGCCCTGGACGGCCTGCGCCCTTCAAGACCGCCCGTCCCCGCCCCCGCCCCCGTCGCAGCCCCGGCCCCAGCCCCAGCCACGAACTGAGCCCCCGGAGTTTTCCGCGGACAACTCCCCTTGTCCGGCCTCCTCCACCCCGCTGACCTGTGCGGACGCACATCAGCGCGCGCGGTCAATCCCGCGCCGTGGCCAGGATGACCTCCAGCCGGGCGGCATCGCGCCGACCCGCCGACACCCATCGGAGGCTGCTCATGGCGCATGAGAACGGCGGAAACGGCCTCGGGGACCGCAAACGGACCGACCACGGACGAACTGACCACGAACAGACCGGCCACGAACAGACCGGCCACGGACGAACCGACCGCGGACGGACCCGGCCGACGCAGCCCCCGGACGACCGCACCGCGTCCCGCGGGCCGACCGTGCACTCCGTCTTCCGCAGCGACGTCGCGCCGCCCGCGGACCGCTACGAGCTCTGCCGGACCGTCGTGGCCGAGGGCGCCGCCCCCACCCGGTTCCTCGCCGAAGCCACCCATGACTTCCCCGTAGTCGCATCGCGCACCGGAATGGGATCCTCCCATCTGGTGGCAATGGATTTTCCGCGCGTACGGATGGTGCGCACCGGCGCTCTCATCCGACGATCCGACCCAGAACTTTTCCAGATCGCCTACGTACGAGGAGGGGAACTGCGGGTGAGCCAGGGAGACAACGACGCGGTCGTACGCCGGGGCCAACTGGCCTTCTGGAGCACGTCACGGCCCTTCGACACCGAGTGCGTCCCCGAGGGCCCGGACCGCTCCTCGCGCGTCCTGATGCTGCACGTGCCGATGGCCGGGCTGCCCCTGTCGGCGGCCGGCACGGACCGCCTCGTGGCCCGGGCCATCCCCGCGGACGAGGGACTGCCGGCGGTGCTGCGCACCGTGCTGCGCGGCATCTCAGCGCAGGCCCCGACCCTGACCGAGTCCGAGGCCACCCGGCTCGGACGCGTGGTGACGGACCTGGCGGGGGCCTTCCTCACGGACGGCCCGGACGCGCGCCGCCCGGAGGCCCCCACGGCCGTACGGCGCAGGGCGCTGCTCGCCAGCATCGACGGCTTCATCGACGGCAACCTCGCCGACCAGGACCTGACCCCCGGCGTCATCGCCGGGCACCACCACATATCGCTGCGGACCCTGCACAACCTCTTCGAAGGGCGCGAACGCGGCGTCGCCGCCACCGTGAGGCAGCGGCGACTCGAGCGGTGCCGGGCGGACCTCGTCGCGTACCCCGAGGCCACCGTTCAGTCGGTGGCGGCCCGTTGGGGCTTCCCCGACCCCGCCGCGTTCAGCCGGGCGTTCCGCAGCGCGTACGGGACGACCGCGACGGACTTCCGGCGCGCGGCGGCCGAGGAGCGCCGCCGGGCGCCGGCGCTGCGCGGGATCAGCAGGGGCTGAGGTTGTACACCCAGCCCCACGGCGCGTTCGGGTCCTTGGAGCCGCCGGGCGCCGAGTAGCCGACGTTGCCGTTCCCGTCGTAGAACCTGGCGATGAGGTCGGCCCGCTGGTTGCTGAACCACGACCCCGTCCCGCTCCAGGGGATCGGGGTCTTCACCCCGCAGTCGAAGAGCATGAAGATGTCGCCGGTGTAGTTGGGCTTGGAGTAGGCGCAGAGGTACGTGTACGGGCAGGCCACGGCCGCCAGCTTCGCGCTGCCGCCGGTCAGTTCGCGCGCCCGCTGCTCCCCGGGCAGGGCGAGCAGCAACTCGGCGTTGCCCAGGTCGATCTTGTTCGCGGCCACCTGCCGGCCGCCCCGCCCGGCCAGGTAGCCGTCGACCCTGGCCTGGAGGGACTTGGCCTGCGCGGCGGTGAGGCCCGCGCCTCTGGCCTGGGCCGTGAAGTCACGCTGTGCACGGCCGTCCTGGACGGCCCGGGCGCCCTGAGCGGCGTGGGCGTCGCCCACGGCACTGCCCACGAGCACGAGGAGCATCATGGTCAGGGCGGCCAGCGCCTTGCCCCACGCGGTCGACCTGAAGGTTGCATTGCCCATCTCGGAGTGTCGCCTCTCTGGTCGTCGTCACTCATGTGTGCGTTGCGCGACGACTATCGCGTGGGGAACCGCTGATCGGGTTGGCCCTGCGCGCGGGGTTCCTTGGCGCGTGGCGCAGGCGGCGGGCGCTGTGCCTCACCCCCTGATGAGCCGGGCGACGAGGTCCCCTACGGTGGTGCCGCATGAGTGACCTGTCTTCGCAGCACCGCACGACCGCAGCCGCCTACGACGCCATGGCCGTCCTGTACAACGGGCTCGCCCGCGGTGAGCTCAGCGGAGCCCTCCCCCTGGACCGCGCGGTCCTGGAGGCGTTCGCCGCGTGCGTACGGGCGGCGGGGCCCGGGCCCGTGGCCGAGCTGGGGTGCGGGCCCGGACACCTGACCGCGTTCCTGCGGGACCTGGGCCTGGACGCCTTCGGTGTCGACCTGTCCCCGGTGATGGTCGGGCTCGCCCGCGAGGCGTACCCGGACCTGCGCTTCGAGGTCGGGTCGATGGACGCGCTGGAGGTGGCCGCCGGCGCGTTGCGGGGCGTCCTGTCCTGGTACTCGGTCATTCACGCCGAACCGAACCAAGTCCCCGTATACCTCGCGGAGTTCGCGCGCGTGCTCGCCCCCGGCGGCCATCTGCTGCTCGGCTTCTTCGAGTCGGAGGGCGGTCCGGTCACCCCGTTCGACCACAAGGTGACGACCGCGTACCGCTGGCCGGTCGACGAGGTCGCCGCACTGGCGCGCGCGGCCGGTTTCGCCGAGGTCGGGCGGATGCTGCGGGAACCGCTCGAAGGGGAGCGGTTCCGGCGCGGGCACCTGCTGATGCGGCGGGAGTAGGGACGGCTCACCCGCCCGGACGCGCGGCGAGAACGGCCGGTGCCCGGCCGCCCCTCGCGGGACGGCCGGGCACCGGCACGTGCACGTCTCGTGCACCCCTCGGTCGCTACTTCTTCCTCGGCTCCCCCTTCCGGTTGGTGAGGCGGACGTCGAGCGCCGTGGTCTTCCCGGTCACCCGGTAGGGGCCGAAGATGCGGCCGCGCGGGAGGACGTAGCCCTCGGGCACCGCGAGCTCACGGAGGTGGTACGTGCCGACGGCCAGGCCCGCGAAGGTGCACAGGCCGCGCCGGTCGGTCGCGCAGGAGGCGCCGACACGTCGGCCGTCCTTCAGCAGGGCGAACACGGCGCCGCGCAGCGGACGTCCGGTCCCGGCGTCCGTCTTGCGGAGCACGAGCCTGCCGCCGACGACCTCGGTGCCGATCGAACAGGGCAGCGGCGTCCGGTCCTTGCAGCGCGCGCCCGGGTCGGTGGAGGTGACGGCGTTGACCAGGCGCTTGCCTGCGGCGTTCGCGTTGACCTTCACGGAGTACGTGATGGTCGCGCGCGCGCCGGGGGCGAGCGGGCCGGTCCAGGTCAGGCGGTTGCCGCTGACGCGGGCCGTCCCCGAGGTGGCGCGTACGTCCCTGTTGTAGCGGGCGTCGGCCAGGACCCGGGTCAGGTCGTCGGTGACGGTGGCCGGGGTGTAGGGGGCCTTGCCGGTGTTGGTGACGGTCAGGGTGTAGACGACCGCGTCACCCGGCTTGACCGTCTTCCGGGACGAGGTCTTGGCGAGCACGAGGGACCGTACGGGGGTGACCGTCTCGCATTCCTCGGGCCTGACCTCGCAGGTGGTGCCCGGGCCGGTCGCCGCGTTGCGCAGGACCTGGTCGCCGCGCGGCGGGTCGTACACCGTCACCGTGTAGGTGAGGGTGGCCGTGCCCCGGGCGGGGAGCCTGACCTGCCAGTCCAGCTTCGGCCGCGCGTAGCGGACGGTGCCGGACGTGGCGCGGGCGTCGCCGTCGTAGCGCGCGTCGTCGAGGACCCCGGTGAGGTCGTCGGTGATCAGGACCGAGCTGCTCATCGGCTGGGCGGAGGGGTTGCGGGCGGTGAGCGTGAAGGTCACCCTGCCGCCCGGGGCGACCCTGGCCGGGGTCGCCTTCTTGGTGACGTCGAGCGCGTCCTGGGCCTGCGGGGTGATGGGCTGCTCGGTGTGGCAGCCGTCCTCCCTGCCGGTGACGCAGTTGCCGCCGGGGGTGGGGCTGGTCACCCGGTTGTAGAGGTCGCCGTTGGCCGCGTCCTCGGACGGGTCGGCGGCTCCCACGGTGACGGTGTAGCGCAGGGTCACCGTGCCGCCGACGGGCAGCGGGCCGTTCCACCTGACGGTCTCGCCCTCGCGGCGGATCGTCCCGGCGGTGGCGGTGGCGTCGTCGTTCCACTGGGCGTCGTCGAGGACCTCGGAGATGTCGTCGACGAGCTCCACGTCGTCGTAGGGTGCGGTGCCCGTGTTGGTGACGGTCACCGTGTAGCTGATCTTGTCGCCCTGCTCGACCCGGGTTCCGGGCACGGGGTCGGAGGTCTTCTCGACCCGGAAGGTACGGATGGGGGTCGTCTCGCTGCAGGACGGGTCGTTGGAGTCCGGCGGGCAGGTGGAGTCGGTCGGTCCGACCACCGCGTTGCGCAGGACCCGGTCGCCCGTGGGCGGCTTGCTGACGGTCACGGAGTACGTGATCGTGACGGTCTGGCCCTTGGCAACGTCACCGGTCCACGTCAGCTTCTTGGAGACGGGATCGAAGACGACGGAGGCGGGCCGCTGGTCGTTGTTGAACACCGCGTCGTCCAGCACCCCCGCCAGGTCGTCGACCACACGGGCGCCCTTGTAGTCGGCCTCCGTGCTCTCGTTGCGGACGGTGAGGGTGTAGGTGACCGTGTCGCCCGGGCCGACGGCACCGGCCGGCGCGGCGGTCTTCTTGATCTCGAGCGAGGGCTTGGGCAGGACCGTACGACAGTCGGGGTCGTCGGAGCCCGGCGGGCAGTTGGAGTCCTCGGGCCCGACCACCAGGTTGCCCAGGCGCTTGTTGCCCTGGCCGGTGACGGTCACGGTGTAGGTGATGGTGGCCTTGGCCCCGACGGCGAGGTCACCGGTCCAGGTGAGCGTCGGCCCGGCGGCGTCGAAGTCGGTGCCACCGAGGTCAGCGCGGGCCGTGTCGTCCCAGGTGGAGTCGTCGAGGACGTCGCGGAGGTCGTCGGTGACGGTCACGTCCTTGAGCGCCAGGCCGCCGGTGTTCTCGACGGTGACGGTGTACGTGACGGTGTCGCCGTTCTTCGGGTCCTGGGGGGCCGCGGTCTTCTTGATCCGCAGGTCCGTGACGGGGGTGACGGTCGCGCAGTCGTCGACGCAGGTGGAGTCATCGGGCCCGGTGACGGCGTTGCGCAGCACCTTGTCGCCCGCGGGCGGCTTGTTGACGGTCACGGAGTACGTGATCGTGACGGTCTGCCCGGCGGGCACGTCGCCCTTCCAGGTCAGCTTCTTCGCGGACGCGTCGAAGACGGCGGAGGCGGGCTGCTGGTCGGAGTTGAAGCGGGCGTCGTCGAGGAGCCCGGAGAGGTCGTCCTCGACCGTGGCGCCCCGGTAGACGGCGCGGCCGGTGTTCCTGACGGTGATCGTGTACGTCACCTTGTCACCAGGTCGTACGGTCGTCTTGCTGGCGACCTTCCTGATCTCAAGGGCGGCGACGGGCGTGACGGTCTCGCAATCGTCGACGCAGGTGGAGTCGTCCGGACCGGTGACCGCGTTCTTGAGCTGCTTGTCACCCGTCACCGGCTTGTTGACGGTCACGGAGTACGTGATCGTGACGGTCTGGCCCTTCACGACGTCCCCGGTCCACGTGAGCTTCTTCGTGGCGGCGTCGAACACGGCGGTCGCCGGGCTGGCGTCGCCGTTGTACGTCGCGTCGTCCAGCACACCGGTCAGGTCGTCCACGACGGTCGCGCCGGCGTAGTCGGTCGTCCCGGTGTTCCTGACCGTCAGGGTGTAGGTGATCTTCTCGCCGGGCTTGGCGTTCGCCTTGTCCGCGGCCTTCTTGATCTCCAGGCCGGAGATGGGGGTGACGGTCTCGCAGTCATCGACACAGGTGGAGTCATCCGGACCGACCACCTTGTTCTTCAACTGCTTGTCGCCGGTGGGCGGCTTGCTGACGGTCACCGAATACGTGATCGTCACCGTCGCACCCTTCGCGACGTTCCCCGTCCACGTCAGCTTCTTCGACGCAGCGTCGAACACCGCAGCCGCAGGACTCGCGTCATTGTTGAACCGCGCGTCGTCCAGCACACCCGCCAGGTCGTCGACCACACGAGCGTTCGCGTAGTCGGCCGTACCGGTGTTCTTCACAGTGATCGTGTACGTCACCTTGTCACCGGGCTTGGCATTGGCCGGAGCGGAGCTCTTCTTGATCTCAAGAGCCGCGATCGGCGTCACCGTCTCGCAGTCGTCAGCACAGGTGGAATCATCCGGACCCGTCACCGCGTTCTTCAACTGCTTGTCACCCGTAGGCGGCTTGTTGACGGTCACGGAATACGTGACCGTCACCGTCGCACCCTTCGCGACAGTCCCCGTCCACGTCAGCTTCTTCGACCCCGCGTCGAACACCGCAGTCGCCGGACTCGCGTCATTGTTGAACCGCGCGTCGTCCAACACGCCGGTCAGGTCGTCCTCGACCTTCGCGCCCTTGTAGTCGGCCGAGCCGGTGTTCTTCACCGTCAGCGTGTACGTGATCTTCTCGCCCGGCTTGGCGCTGGCCTTGTCGGCGACCTTCTTGATCTCAAGCGCGGCGAGCGGGGTGACGGTCTCGCAGTCGTCGACACAGGTGGAGTCATCCGGACCGACCACCTTGTTCTTCAACTGCTTGTCACCGGTCGGCGGCTTGTTCACCGTCACCGAGTAGGTGATGGTCACCGTCGCGCCCTTCGCGACGTCACCGGTCCACGTCAGCTTCTTCGCCCCGGCATCGAACACGGCAGTCGCAGGACTCGCGTCGTCGTTGAACCGCGCGTCATCCAGCACACCGGTCAGGTCGTCCTCAACCTTGGCACCCTTGTAGTCCGCCGTGCCGGTGTTCTTCACGGTGATCGTGTACGTCACCTTGTCACCGGGCTTGGCATTCGCCGGAGCAGAACTCTTCTTGATCTCAAGGACGGCAACGGGCGTGACGGTCTCACAGTCGTCAGCGCACGTGGAGTCATCCGGACCCGTCACCGCGTTCCTCAGCTGCTTGTCACCCGTAGGCGGCTTGTTGACGGTCACGGAATACGTGATCGTCACCGTCGCGCCCTTCGCGACAGTCCCCGTCCACGTCAGCTTCTTCGACGCAGCGTCGAACACCGCAGTCGCCGGACTCGCGTCATTGTTGAACCGCGCGTCGTCCAGCACACCCGCCAGGTCGTCGACCACACGAGCGTTCGCGTAGTCGGCCGTACCGGTGTTCTTCACAGTGATCGTGTACGTCACCTTGTCACCCGGCTTGGCATTCGCCGGAGCAGAACTCTTCTTGATCTCAAGAGCCGCGATCGGCGTCACCGTCTCGCAGTCGTCCACACACGTGGAGTCATCCGGACCCGTCACCGCATTCTTCAGCTGCTTGTCGCCCGTCGGCAGCTTGTTGACGGTCACGGAGTACGTGATCGTGACGGTCGCGCCCTTCGCGACGTCACCGGTCCACGTCAGCTTCTTCGCCCCGGCGTCGAACACGGCCGTCGCAGGACTGGCGTCGTCGTTGAACCGCGCGTCATCCAGCACACCGGTCAGGTCGTCCTCGACCTTGGCGCCCTTGTAGTCCGCCGAGCCCGTGTTCTTCACCGTCAGCGTGTACGTGATCTTCTCGCCCGGCTTGGCACTGGCCTTGTCCGCGACCTTCTTGATCTCCAGGTTCGGCAGCGGCGTCACGTTGGTGCAGTCCGGGTCGGTCGAGCCCGGTGGGCAGTTGGAGCCCGGTGGGCCGACGACCGCGTTGGAGAGCCGGTGGTCGCCGGTCGGCGGCTTGTTCACCCGTACCGTGTAGGTGATCGTGACCGTCGTGCCCTTGGCGACGTCGCCGGTCCAGCTGAGCTTCTTCGTGGCGGCGTCGTACGTCGGCCGGGGCACCGTGCCGCCCGTCGACGAGGTCGCCCGGGCGTCGGCGTTGTACGTCGCGTCGTCGACGACGGATGTGAGGTCGTCCACCATGGACGCGCCCTTCCAGTCCGCCTCGCCGTCGTTCGTGTAGGTGACGGTGTACGTCACCGTGTCACCCGGCTTCGGGTCGCCCGGGGTCGACGACTTCTTGATCTTCAGCGTGGCGACCGGGGTCACGGTCTTGCAGTCCGGGTCGGTGGAGCCCGGCTCGCAGTTGGAGTCCTCGCTGGTGGCCGCGTTGCGCAGCACCTTGTTGCCGCCCGGAGGGCTGTTCACGGTGGCCGTGTACGTCAGGGTCACCGTCTCGCCCGGGGCGAGGTCGCCCGTCCACGACAGCTTCTTCGTCGTCGCGTCGTACGTCGGCGCCGGAGGGCTGGTCCCGGAGGCGCTGGAGGTGGCGCGGGCGTCATTGCCGTACGTGGCGTCGTCCACCACGTCGGTGAGGTCGTCGTCGACCTTCACGCCGGTCGCCCGTCCCGTACCGGTGTTCTTGACGACCAGGCGGTACGTCACCTTCTCGCCCGGCTTGGCGTTCGCCGGGGTCGCCGTCTTCTTGAGCTCGACCTTCGCGTTCAGGTTGGGCGCGATGTCGCAGCTGGCCAGGTCCGTGATGGGCCAGGTGCCGCCGCCCTCGGACTGCACGGTGCCCGCCTGGTTGCCCTGCGCGGTCCCGCCGGCGAGCGTGGTGGAGGCACCGGTGCGCGGGTCCACCTTGTACACGTAGCCGTCGTAGCGGCCCATGTAGATCGCCCCGTTGTGCCAGGCCATGCCGTAGTTGTTGAAGCCGTTGTCGGCCGGGCCCGTGACGGTGACCGACTTCTCGACCGTCCCGGTCCCCGGGTCGAGCCGGTACACGTGCGTGCCGCTGTTCTGGATGCCGAAGTAGACACCGCCCTTGTCGTCCACGAACAGGTCGGGCACGAGCGTGCCGCTGTTGAAGGTGGCGTCGTTGGCGGGGACGGGCTTGAGGGTGGCGGGGCGCTCCCAGATCTTGGTGGCGCCGGTCTTCAGGTCCATCTGGAAGATCTTCGGCGTGCTGCCGTTCTGCGCGCCGTAGAGCAGGCCCCGGGTGGGGTCCATGGTGAGGCCGCCCCAGTTGGTGCCGGCCGGGAGGTTGCGCTGCTCACCGCCCGCGATCTCGTCGGTGACCGTGTTGGTGCCGGAGACGTGCTTGTAGAGCTTGAGGCTCGCGGTGGTGTAGTTGGCGTAGAACGCGGCCGGGCGCCCGGTGTCGGGGTCCATGCCCATCGCCATGCTGGTGGACCAGTAGTCCGGCGGCCCCGCCGCCGGTGGATTGCGCTTGGTGATCACCTCGTTCTGGATGACCGCGTCACCGTTCGCACCGTTGCGGAACTGCATTCCGGAGCGGAAGTTCGAGTAGTAGAGGTGGTCGCAGTCGAAGGTGGAGGGGTCGCGCTCGCCCTCCACGGTCCAGGACGCGGCGGCGGCGGGTGTCGCCGTGGTCATCAGCAGGGCGGGCACGGTGAGCGTGGTGCTGAGGACCTGCGTCAGCAGGACGCGCCAGGCCCGCCTGGAGCGGGCCGGTGGAGGGGCTGCCATGATTCTCCGCATTGTCGTACTAATCGGTCATGACTGAGCGTCACATCGCCCGTCACCCCGACCGCGGAGCCGAAGATCATTTCCGTACGATTCCACCCGTCTGCCGCGTCACCCACCCGGACGCGCGGCGGTTCGCACCCCGCGCCGCCGCTTGTGCCATCGGCGCACGCCGTCCCCGATCTCACCGAGCGCGACCAGCAGGGCGGCGGAACCGGCGCACGCGAGCAGGGAGGCCGAGTGGTCCCGGGCGAAGTCGAGCAGCCAGAACACCAGGCTGAGGGCGCCCCACCAGGCGATCAGGGACCACAGCAGCCGACGGGAGACCTGGCGGGGCGTCAGGGGGCTCTGCTCTTCCACGTTCTGCACCTCGTCGTCCTGTACCGGCGGGAGGGCGCGCACGCCCCTGCGACCGCCGACCAGACTTCCCGGCACACCGCGCGCCACGGGTACGACGCGTTGCGAACACCCTATCGATCACGTCGCGGGCTGTCGTCTTCGAGGGGGGTTGGAGGCGAAACCGTTCGTCGAACGTCCACTCGCCGTACACCCCTCTCCGCCATCACCGGTTCGGAGGAACACGCGGGAGGTCCTCCCAGCTCGGCCGCCTCCTACGGGAATGTTGGCTCAGCACACCGGCATATGCTGGGCGCTCACGATGGCCATGAAGAGAAGGCCGGGGCTCCTGATGCTTCCTTCCGTCGTCGTCGCGTCGCATCGATTAGAGAACGCGTGGCTGATCGAACTTCGCGGCCGCTTCACCCACTTCGACCTCTCCGACGTCACCGCCGCCACGGCCCGGGGCCTGGGCATACAGGAGGGCCCCATCGTCTTCGAGCTGGGCGGCCTCCTCTTCTGCGACTCCTCGCTCCTCAACCACTTCCTGGCGACCCGGCGCCTGCGGCGCGTGGTCCTCACCCACGTCCCCGACCTGTTGCACAGGATGCTGGACATCACCGGGACGCTGGACGTCTTCGAGTTCGGCGGTGACGCGGAGTCCACGGTGGCCTGACCACGGCGAAGGCGACCTATGGCACGTCCCGCTCGTCCGCCGGGGCGCTGTACCACCGCCACCGGGTGAGCCGGTCGCGGCCCGGCAGTTCGCCCCGGCCCGTCGCCCACAGCAGTGTCGCCCAGGGGTCGGTGCCGGTCGGCGCGGCGGGGAAGAGGCGCGCCAGGACCCGGGCGCAGATCTCCCCGGGAGCCTCCCAGTCGAGGCCGATTCCGAGCGCCAAGTCCCTTGCGTGGACGAAGAGTTCGACCAGGCCCATGGCCGCCGAGCCCTCGGGGTCGGCCGTCCCGAGGCCGTGGTACGCCCGCGCACCGGGCGGCGCCGTGCGCACCATCGCCACGTGCAGCGCCCCGCACGCCTCCAGGACCTGCGCCATGCCCTCCGGACCCGCCTCGCGGTCGGCGAAGACCACGCTGAGCGGTTTGCCGGGGGCATGACGGCGCAGCACGAAGGGCACGTCCCCGGCCGGCGGAGGCGTCTGTGGGCCCAGTTGGGCTGCGTAGGCGAAGAGGTCGTCGGCCAGGTGCTCCGCCGTGTCCCAGCAGCTCCACTCCAGGTCGCCGGCGGGCCGGTCCCAGTCCGCGGTGAGCGCGGCGGGCCGCCGCACCAGCGTCACCACGAGCCGGACGCCCTCGGCGAGGTCGTCGGCCGTCACCGGGCCGACGGAACCCAAGGGCGGTACGGGGACGGGCTGTTCGGGGACCTGCCGTGCGGGGGCGTGCGCGTGTTCGGACATGTGCCGAGCGTACGGGGACGGTTCGGGAGGGGATCCAGGGGCGGGAGGGAGCCCAGGGGCGGGAGGGGGCCAGGGGCGGGAGGGAGCCCAGGGGCGGGACCCGCGACCGGCGTCCCCGGGCGGCGGGGCGCCGGCTCACCGTTGCCCGGGCCCCAGCCGCCGCGCGAAGCACAGCGACCGCTCCGCGTCCACGTACGCGCCGAAGGGCTGTACCGGCTCGTAGCCGCAGCGCGTGTAGAAGCGGACCGCGTCGGGCTGGGCGTCGCCGGTCTCCAGGCGCAGGAGCGTCCAGCCCTGCTCCAGCGCCCACTCCTCCAGGGCGCTCAGGACCAGCCGGGCGGCGCCGGTGCCGCGCCAGGCCGGCTCGACGTACATCCGCTTGACCTCGCCGGCCTCCTCGGCGGCGCCGTCGACGTCCTCCTTCCCGAGGTGGCGCAGACCGCCGCAGCCGACGGCGGTCCCGCCGGGCTCGTACGCCACGAAGAACGCGGCGATGTCGTCCGCCGAGGGGGGCACGCCGGGTTCGCTGTCCGGGGTGCCGTAGCGCTCGGCGATCTCGGCCCGCTGGCGGGCGCGCAGGGCGGCGGCGTGCGGGTGCGTCCAGTCGACTCTCTCGATCCTCACGTACGCGGATTCTGCCGGGCGGACGTTGCGCGCGCGTGAACCGGACCCCGGACCGGTACGGCCCCGGGCCCCGGACCAGTGCGGTCCGGGGCCCGGGGCGGGTGGTGCGTGGCCCGTGTCGGGGTCAGTCCTTCGGCACGTCGCGCAGCTTGCGCAGCGGGGAGAAGACGATGAACAGGACCGCGAGCCAGTCGCCCAGGGCCGAGACCGTCAGCATCGGACGGACGCCGAAGTACGTGCCGAGCGCACCGCCCGCGAGGGCGCCGAGCGGCATGGTGCCCCACATGATCCAGCGGACCGAGGCGTTCATGCGGCCGAGCAGCTCCGGCGGGGTGATGCTCTGGCGGTAGGAGACCTGGGAGCTGTTGTAGAGGACGAAGATGACCATCAGGATGGTCATGCCGACCGCGACCAGGATCGTCGACCAGCCCGGCTGGGCGGCGGGGATCAGCAGGCCGGCCCAGCCGAGCAGCAGCGCGGGCAGCCAGATCATGCGGGCCGTGCCGATCTTCTTGCCGACCCAGTTGGCGATCAGGCCGCCGGCCAGGCCGCCGATCGCGGAGCCGCCCATGACCAGGCCGATCACCCAGGGCTCGGCGTGCAGTTCGCGGACCAGGTAGACGGTCTGGAGGCTGAGCACGATGGTGCCGAAGAAGTTGGACACCGCGGTGGAGGCGACGAGCTTGCGCAGGACGGGGTGGCCGACGACGAAGCGCAGGCCCTCGGCGATCTCGGCGCGCAGGTTGCGCTTGTCACCGGAGCGGGTCGGGGCGGGCTCGGGGGTGCGGATCAGGAACAGGGTGAGCGCGGAGGCGCCGAAGGACACCGCGTCGGCCGCCAGGGCACGGGCCGCGCCGAGGAAGGTCACCAGCGCGCCGCCGAAGCTGGCGCCGGTGAGCTGGGCGAAGGACTGGGTGGCGCCGAGCTTGCCGTTGGCGTCGACCAACTGGTCCTTCTCGACCAGCGAGGGCAGGTAGCTCTGGTAGGCGATGGCGAAGAAGACCGAGAGCACGCCCATCACCAGGGCGACGACGTAGAGCTGGACCATGGTGAGCACGCCGAGCACCGCGGCGATCGGGATGGACGCGGCGAGCACCATGCGGCCGAGGTCGCACCAGAGCATCAGGGGGCGCTTGAGGACGCGGTCGACGACCGGTCCGGCGGGGAGCGCGACGAGCAGGAACGGCAGCGTGGTGGCGGCGGTGAGCAGGCCGACCTGGAAGGTGCTGGCGTTCAGGGTGAGCAGCGCGACGAGCGGGAGCGTGATCTGGGTGATGTTGGAGCCGATCTCGCTGACGGTCTGGCCGCTCCACAGGAGCAGGAAGTCGCGGTGGCGCCAGAGGCTCTTCGCGGCGGCAGGGGTCTCCTGCTCGGGTGCCGACACTGTGGTGGTCATGGGGTTCGTCCTCTTTCGGGGGTGGTGTGGTCCGGGTTCGGGGTGTGCGAGAAGTGCGGGGGTCCGGGGGCGGCCTGCCCCCGGCCCGTTCAGGCCGTACGGTCCGGGCGTTCGGGCGGGGTCGCCGGGCGGGTCCGCTCCAGGGCGGCCAGTGCCTCCCGTACGGCGGCTTCCAGTTGCGGGTCGTGGTCCTCGGCCCAGTCGTGCGGGGCGATGGTGACCTCGGTGTCGGGGTCGACGCCCCGGTTCTCCAGGCCCCAGCCGACGCCCTCGAACCAGAAGGCGTGCCGTGGCTGGGTGACCCGGGTGCCGTCGACGAGGACCGCCGGGTCGTCCATGCCGAGCGCGCCGCCCCAGGTGCGGGTGCCGACGATCCGGGCGGTGCCGTGCAGGCGCAGGGCGTGGACGGCCATCTCGGCGTCGGAGCCGGTGCGTTCGTCGGCGAGGACGACGACCGGGCCCCGGGGCGCGCCCGGCGGGTAGGCGGCCGGGCCGCTGCCGCGGGAGACGTCCCAGCCGATGGTGCGGCGGCCGAGGATCTCCAGGAGCAGCGGGGAGACGTGCCCGCCGGTGTTGCCGCGAAGGTCCAGGAGGAGTCCGTCGTGGGCGAGTTCGGCGTTCAGGTCGCGGTGCAGGGCCGCCCAGCCCGTGGACATCATGTCCGGCAGGTGGAGGTAGCCCAGGCGTCCGCCGGAGCGCTCGGCGACGCGGGTCCGGCGGGTGCGGACCAGGTCGTGGTGGCGCAGTTCGGCCTCCGAGGGCAGGGGCACCACGGTGACGTCGTGGGGGCGGCCGTCCCGGTCCAGGGTCAGCACCACCGGCTCGCCCGCCCTGCCGGACAGGGCGGCGGCGGGGCCGTGGACCGGGTCGACCGGCTGTCCGTCGACCGCGGTGACGCGGTCGCCCGCGCGGGCATCCACGCCGGGTTCGGCCAGCGGGGAGCGGGCCCCGGGGGCCGAGGTCTCCCCCGGCACGACGCGGTCGACGCGCCAGTGGCCCTCGCCGTCGGGCGAGAGGTCGGCGCCGAGCAGCCCCGGCCCGGCCGGGAAGCGGGGGGCGGGCGGCTTGACGTAGGCGTGGGAGGCACCCAGTTCGCCGTGCAACTCCCAGAGGACGTCAGCCAGTTCGCCGTACGTACTGACACGCTCGGCCAGGGCCGCGTACCGCTCGCGCTGCCGGGTCCAGTCGGTGCCGCCGAGGTCGGCGCGCCAGAAGCCGTCGCGGGCCAGCCGCCAGGTCTCGGCGAGCATCTGCCGCCGCTCGGCGACCGGGTCGACGGTGACCCGTACCTGGTCGAGCGGCAGGGGCGTGAGGCTTCCGGTGGGCGTGGCGGGCCTGGTGCTCAGGCCGCCGGGGGTGCGCACGGCGAGGCGGGTGCCGTCGCCGGAGACCGCGTACTCTTCGGCGCCAGTGGCCAGGACGGCATGCTGGCGGGTCGTCAGGTCGTAGTGCTCCAGGGTGGTTTCGGCCCGGGGAGCCGTTCCGAGGTTGCCCGTGAGCGGGTGCGCCAGCCAGGCCAGGCCGTCGGCGACGGCCGTCAGGGCGGTACGGAGCGCGGGGGCGACCGGCACCGCGACGACGCGGTCGGCCAGGCCGTCCAGGTCGATGCCGGCGCCCGTCCCGGTGCCGGCCGACGGGCCGAACGGCGAGGGGGTACCGACCGCGAGGACGGCCAGGTAGGGGCGGACTCCGGGCAGGAAGCCCAGGTCGAAGGCGTGCTGGTCGTAGACCGGGTCGAAGGTGCGGCTGGAGAGGAAGGCCAGGTACCTGCCGTCCCGGGTGAAGACCGGGTCGGTGTCGTCGAAGCGCGGCGCGGTGACGTCGGTGACCAGGCCGTCGGACAGCCGGGCCAGGCGGATGTGGGAGCCCTGGGCCGGGGTGGAGCCGTCGGTGGGGCGGTGGAACTGGGACCAGGCCAGGTGGCCGGAGTCCGGGGAGAAGACCGGGCCGCGCACCTCGCGGTGGGTGGCGCGGGCGATTTCGGTGACCTCGCCGGTCTCCAGGGCGACCACGAGCAGGCGCCCGTCGTCGGAGGCGACCGCGCAGGCGGCGCCGTCGGGGGACACGGCGAGGGAGGTGACCCGGCCGAGCTTGCCGGTGGCGAAGCGGCGCGGGGCGTGCGGGCCGGGGGCGGTGAGCTCCAGGCCGTCCTCGCCCTCGGCGTCGCTGACGCAGAGGACGGCGTCCCCGCCGGGCACGGCCACCGGCAGGCGGCGGCGTACGCCGGGGGTGTCGAGCAGTGTGCGGGCCGCGCCGTTCGCGGTCAACTGCTGTACGGTGCCGCGCACTTCGAGTGTGACTGTACGGCCGTCGGCGTCGAGGGCGACGTCGCCGGGGGCCTCGGCCGCGGTGACCGTGAAGGGCTGCCGTCCGGCGAGCTGGCCGCCCAGGGTGAGGCGCAGCCGCACCGGCTCGGCGTCCAGCGCGGGCAGCAGCCACAGGTCACCGCCGCTCTGGTAGACGACCCGGGTGCCGTCCGTGGTGGCGTGCCGGGCGTAGTGGCCGCCCAGCGGGGTGTGGCGGCGCGGTCCGGAGCCGTCGGGGGCGGCCGAGTACAGGGCGCCGGTGCCCTCGTGGTCGGAGAGGAAGGCGATCCGGTCGCCCACCGGGAGCGGGTCGACCAGGTGGTCGCCGACCTCGGCGAGCACGCGTTCGTACGTCGCCCCGGACGAGCGCCAGATCGTGCCGCCCATGCCCCCGCCGTACCGCTTCCAGGACGCCGGGTCGCGGAACACCGGCGTACCGAGCAGCAGTTCGCCGTCCGCCGTGCGCTGGACGTCGCGCACCGGTCCGTACGGCAGCCGGCGTGCCGGGCCGTCCAGCGGGACCGCCCAGGCCCAGGTGCGCCAGGGGCCCTGCCCGGGGGCGGAGCGCAGCGCGAGGACCTCGGTGGGCGAGAGCCAGCCGCGCACGGCGCACTCGGCGTCGGCCCAGTGGGTGAGGCGCCGGGCGGTGCCGCCGTCCACCGCGGCCGTGTGGACCTCGTGTCCGGCCGTCCAGGCCAGCTGCCGGGCGTCGGGGCTCAGGCGCGGGTGGGCGGCCGGTGCGTCGCCGGCGGTGGCGCGGCGCGCGACGGCGCCGTCGGTGGCCGCCTCGCCCAGCGGGGCCAGCCAGACGTCGTCGTCGGCGACGAAGGCCAGCAGGTCGTGCGCGAGGTGCGGCTGGAAGAGGTAGGGGGCGGGGCGGGCGGTGTCCATCAGGCGGCCGTCACTCGGCGGTCGATGACCGGCTTGATCTTGCCGCTGGTGGCGTTGCGGGCGAGGCCGCCCTCGGGCAGGCACTCCACGACCAGCTCGAAGACGTCGAGCGAGGCGTCGAAGAGGTGGTCCTGGCCGAGCGTCTTGAACTCGCGGACCAGGAAGTCCTTCACCTCGGCCGGGTCGAGGTCGAGCGGCGACTCGACGCGGGCGACGACGACCTCCTTGCTGTCCTGGGAGAGGATCTCGATCTGGAGCTGGGAGGCGCGGAAGGCCTCCAGGGCCGCGAGCATCTCGCCGTGGGTGACGGTGGCGCCCTTGACCTTGATCTGTCCGTCGGCGCGGCCCAGGTACTCCAGGACGGGTCCGGAGACGCCGCAGGCGCAGTCGTGCTGGTAGACGCGGCCGACGTCGCCGATGCGGTAGCGGATGAGGGGGCCCTCGAACTTCTGCAGGCTGGTGATGAGCAGCTCGCCGCTCTCGCCCGCCGGGACGGGGCGCAGGTCCTCGTCGACGACCTCGATCAGGTTGTAGTCGGGGCAGACGTGGTGCAGGGTGCCGCCCATCTCCGCGCACTGGTAACCCAGTTGGGCGCCGTCGTTGGCGGCGAGGATGCTGGTGACCACGCGGGCGCCGAGTTCGCTGCGCAGCCACCGCTTGTCGGCCTCGGTCATGGGCGTGCCGCCGTAGATGACCTTCTCCAGGCGCAGGTCGGGGCGGCGCTCCTTGGCCTCGCGCAGCAGCGGCATGATCAGCACGGGCAGCCCGAGCAGGGCGTTGGCGCCGAAGCTGTCGCAGAGCATGAGCAGGGTGTCGACGGTGACGGCCTGGGCGGTGGAGTAGCACTCCACGGGCATCCGGGACAGCTCGCACAGGGTGGTGCTCAGACCGCCGTAGAGGCCGCCGCCGTACAGGGTGTTGATGAGCCGGTCGCCGTTCTCCAGGCCCAGGGTGCGGAAGAGCGGGATGGCCTCGCTGATCATGTTCTCCCAGTCGGTGCGGGAGTAGACGATGTAGCGGGCCGCGCCGGTGCTGGCACCGCTGCGCAGCACCTCGCCGGTGGCGGGGCGGTCGCTGGACAGGCCCCGGCTGCCGGGCAGGGAGTTGGCTTCGAGGGCGGCCTTGTCCAGGACGGGCAGGCGGGTGAGGTCGTCGAGCGTGTGCACGGGCGGCAGGTCGCGGTAGTGCGCGGTGCGGCGGGCCTGGCCGGTGAGGTAGCGCAGCCGGGCGCCGATGCGGGCGTCCTGCTGGTCGGCGTCGGCGCTGCGGGCGGCGGCGAGGGTGGTGCCGAGCAGGTGCTCGCGCAGGAGCAGCCGGGCGGCCCAGGGGGCGCGGCAGTCCTCGCCGGTGAGGGTGGCGACGAGCGCGGCGGGGTCCTGGTGCGACAGGCGCAGGGCGATGGTGTCGGGGTCGCGCGGGGCGGGGCCGGGGGCGGCGAGGACGGCGTCCAGGTCGGGCCGGGGCTCCGCGCCGTCGGCCGCGGACACCAGGGGTACGACGTCGGGTACGGTCACCGGTCGTGCCCCGGACGGGAGTTCGGCGTCGGTGGCGAGGACGAAGAGCCGCGGGAGCGGGTGGCCGGGGTGGCGCAGCTGCTCGCCCAGGGCGGTCCAGAAGGCGGCCCGCCCGGTGCGTACGACCACGTCGTTGCCGGCGGCCCAGGCCAGGAGCAGGCCGCGCAGCGTGTTGCCGGGGCGGTGGTCGTCCAGGGCGACCGTGCCGACGGGGGTGAGCAGGTAGACGTCGTCGGTGTCGACGACCGGCTGCCACGGGTACTGGTTGAGGCCGCCGAGCAGCCGGTCGAGGCCGTCGGTGAGCGTGCTGGAGGCGAACAGGCCGCCGAGCGCGGTCAGTCCGTCCCGGGCGAGGAGCCGGGCCAGGTCCGACTCCGGGTCGGCCAGGCGCCGTTCGGCGTCCTCGACCGCCAGGAGCAGGTCGGTGGGGTAGTACCTCATGCGGCGTTCCTCGGCTCGGCGGGGCTGGTGGGTACGACGGTGATGGTGCGGGCGCACTCGCGCAGGAAGTCGGCCAGCACCTCGGGGTCCTCGTGGGAGGCCTCGATGAACGCGGGGACCAGCCACTCCTGGTAGGTGACGTGGTCGGGCAGCGGCTGGTCGGGCGCCAGGCGGTGCAGGCGGTCCACGCAGGGGTGGTCGGCCAGGTGGTCGGGGACGGTGACCCGGACCGTGGTGCCCGCCGGGAGGTGGTGCCCGGGGAAGACCAGCCAGGCGTGGTGGCGCCCGGTGGCCTTCTCGGGCTCCGGCCGGGGCAACCCGAGCCGGATGGCGATCTCGTGGGTGGGCAGGTGGACGCCGGTGTGCCGCTCGTGGGCGGTGATGACGCCCGCGCCGCCGACCCGGTTGGCGACCTCCAGGAAGACCAGTTCGCCCCCGCCGGTCTCGAACATCTCCAGGTGCAGGCAGCCCTCGGCGATGCCGAGCTCCTCGACCACCCGGGCGGCGAAAGCGAAGTGCGCGTCGCTGTGCGGGAGTTGGTAGGAGCCGAGCGGGCTGCCCGCCACGAAGTCGACCGGCTTGGTGATGTAGCGGCTGACCACGAGGTGGACCAGCTCGCCGTCGCTGACCAGTCCGTCGGCGTGCAGGATCTCCCCGTCGACGTACTCCTCCAGCTGGAAGTCCCTGGGGTCCGCCAGGCGGCGGTAGGCGGAGAGGGCCTCGCGGGCGGTGTCGTACACGCCGACGCCCTCGCTGGAGGCTCCCTGGCGGGGCTTGAGGACGGTGCGCCCGCTCCAGGGGAGCGGACCGCAGGAGGGCGGCGCGGCGACGAAGCGCGGGTGGCGGATCGTGGAGCCGGCCAGGGCCGCCTTCATGGCGACCTTGTCCCGGACCTGCTCGACCTGGAGCAGGTCCGGTCCCGGCAGGCCCAGGTGCCGCCGCACGTGCCAGGCCTCCATCATCGCGAACTCCGACAGGGACAGGACCTTGTCGTAGCCGTCCTCGCGGGAGGTGCGGGCGAGGATGCCGTCCAGGAAGGGCTCGCCCTCGTCCAGGACGAGGCGGCGGCAGCGCAGTCCGTCCGGTACGTCGGCCATCCGGTGCGGCTGGCCGACGTAGGTGACGTCGTGCAGCTCGTGGTCGATGCCGCGGTCGTAGTCGATCTTGCGGTAGGGAACCTGGTGCAGTACGAGGATCTTCATCCGTGGAACTCCAAGGCCGTGATGCCCCAGCTGAACCCCATCGCGCTGGTCGCCAGCACGACCAGGTCCCCCGTGCGCAGCCGCTCCTCGTCCACCAGGTCGCGCAGGGCGATGAAGGTGTCCGCGCCTCCCATGTGGGCGAGGCGGTCGTAGTTGAAGACGCTGCGCTCGGCGGGCAGTCCGATGGTGTCCAGGAGCTTCCTGTGCATGCGCTGGTCACCGTGGTTGATCAGGAAGAACGCGATGTCGTCGACGGTCCGGCCGATCGCGGTCAGGGTCTCGTCCAGGAGGGCGGTGAAGTGGGTGACGTACGCCTCGGAGAGGCCCTTGCGGCGCTCCTCGCGGCGGATCGTCACCCCGCGCTCCTCCAGGTGGCCGGCGTAGTAGTCGGCCCAGCTGCCGTCCGTCCGCATCGCGGAGTGCAGCAGCCGGAACATCCAGGGGGCGTCGGCGGCCAGCAGCAGCGCCGCCGACGCGTCCCCGAAGTTGAACAGGTCCTTCGACCCCGGGTCGGTGTGGTCGACCATCTTGCTGAGGCGGTCACCGATGAGGACGAGGGCGTGCTCGCCCGGGCCGATGCCCTTGAGGGCCACCTGCAGCGCGGTGGTGCCCGCGTTGCAGAAGTTGGCGACCTCGAAGCAGTGGGCCCGGTCGATGCCCAGTTCGTGGGCGATCTTCGCGGCGGGGGACCAGAACGGGCGGTCCCACTCCCCCGATCCCGCGTAGATCACCTTGCGGATGTCGGCCGTCGGCACCGGCGTACGGCGCAGGACGGTGGTGGCCGCCCGCAGCGCCAGTTCCCAGGCGCGCTCGTCCTCGCCGAGCGCCGGGAACTCCTTGGTGTGGGTGATCCGCAGGATGTCGGTGACGGGCACGCCCGAGGAGGCGTGCACGTCGTCCACGCGGATCGTCGACACCGGGAAGGTCACGTCGAAGTCGACTATCCCGCCCACTACTCGGCCGTTTCGATGCTGACCCGGTGCACGGTGCGGTTGACGCCGGGCTCCACGTCGGTGGCCGCGTGGTAGGTCGTCTTCGTCTTCCACACCAGCAGGTCGTTGGTGGTCCAGCGGTGGGTGTAGACGTGCGCGGGGTCGGTGATGAGGTCGTCGACGAGGCGGAAGAACTCCTCGTTCTCGTTGTGGTCGAAGCCGACCACGCCCTCCATGTACTCGCGCGAGCCGTACAGGTACGGGCGTCCGGTGACCTCGTCGAAGCGGATCATCGGATGCTTGACCGGCGGGTGCTCGACCTCGGCCTGCGCCTTGAACTCGGCGGCGGACAGGCCGACGTGCTCGGGGCGGATGCGCAGCCGCTTGGAGACGGTGTGCACGCCGATCGCGTCGGCGAGCTTGCGCTGCCACTCCTGCGGCAGGCGCTGGTAGACGCTCTCGGCGCTGGCGAACAGGGTGTGGCCGCTGGTGCTGGGCACGTTGACGCCGTGCAGCATGGTGAACGGGGCGGGGTCGGACACGAAGGTGGAGTCCTGGTGCCAGAAGTTGCCCACCCGGGCCACGCCGATCGGCTTGTCGTTGCGCACCTCGTTGGAGGAGATCATGAGCTCCTCGTGGTCGGGGTGGCGGTACTTGCTGATCACGAACGGCACCGGGCGGCCCATCCGCCGCGCCAGGTCGATCTGCTGAGTGGGCGTCAGTTCCACGGCGCGTACCACCACGAGCTGGCGCTCGTGCACGTTGCGTACGAGCTGCTCGAACACCTCGGGACGGATCAGGTCGTCGTAGGTCGCGCCGACCAGCTCGGAGCCGATGGACGGGATGATGTCGGTGAACTGCACTGCTTTCTCCTTGGGTGGGACTCGGGTGGGACTCGGGTGGAAGGTGCTGCTGAGTGGTCCCGGACGGTGCCGGGTGGTTCCGGACGGTTCCGGGTGGTTCCGGGTGGGGACGACGGCCGGGGCCGTCACTGGAAGTCGTCGGCCAGGCAGACGGTCAGCGCCTGGACGAAGGCGTCGATCTGGTCCCGGGTGCGGTACGGCGGGCAGGTGACCCGGAAGCGCTCGCCGCCCTTGGGCACGGACGGGAAGTTGATGGGCTGGACGTAGATGCCGTACTCGTCCAGGAGCCGCCGGGCCACCCGGCGTACGAAGTCGCCGCCGGGCACCATGACGGGCACGAGGTGGCTGTCCGCGTCGAGGAAGTCGATGCGGGCCGCGCGCAGCGCCTGCTTGAGGTAGCGGGTGCCCGCGTCCAGGGCGAGGCGCAGCTCGCCGTCGCGCTGCACCAGGTCGAGGCCCTTGAGGGTGGCGTCGACGCTGGCCTGCGGCAGGGCGGTGGTGAAGATGAAGCCGGGGGCGAAGGAACGTACGTAGTCCAGCGCGGTGTCGGGTCCCGCCACGTAGCCGCCGACGGTGCCGATCGCCTTGCCGAACACGCCCTGGATGAAGGTGGCGCGGTGGTCGCCGAGTTCGGCGCAGAGTCCGGCGCCGGCCGGGCCGCGTACGCCGATGGCGTGCGTCTCGTCCACGAAGGTCAGCGCGTTGTAGCGCTCGGCCAGGTCGAAGAAGGCGCTGACCGGGGAGGTGTCCCCGTCCATCGAGTACACCGTCTCGAAGACGATGAGCTTCGGCTGCTCCAGCGGGTACTGGGCGAGCGCCTCTTCGAGCGCGGCCACGTCGTTGTGCGGGAAGACGTGCTTGCGGCAGCCGGTGCGGACGATGCCCTCGATCAGGGAGCGGTGGTTGAGGGAGTCCGAGAAGACCACGGTGTCCGGGTGCGCCGCGATCATGGTGCTGAGCGTCTCGAAGTTCGCGACGTAGCCGCTGGAGAAGACGAGCGCCCGCTCCATGCCGTGCCAGGCGGCGAGCCGGGTCTCCAGCTCCACGTGGCTGACGCTGGTGCCGGCGATGTTGCGGGAGCCGCCGTTGCCGGTGCCGTGCCGGAAGGTGGAGTCGATCTGGGCAAGGATGACCTCGGGGTTCTGGCTCAGGCCGAGGTAGTCGTTGCTGCACCAGACCTGCAGCCGCCGGTCGCCGTACTGCGTCTGGCCCCGGTCGTCGGCCCGGTGGGCGCCGGCGACGAACTCGCGGTAGAGGCCGTTCGTCTTCAACTCGTCGAGCTTGAGCCGGAACTGGTCGAGCAGGAGCGATCCCTGCGTCTCGTTCGCCAGGACGGTCATTGCGGGAAACCCCATATCTGTGTGTGGAAAGGGCAGTGCGAAGGCGCACGAGGGCGAGAGGTGAGGTGAAGTGAAGTGATGCGGTGAAGTGGTGCGGAGGGACGCGCCGTTCGGGGGCGCGCCGGATGCCGGGCGCAGGGTTCGGTCACCTGGGCCGTGCGTCGGCGGCGGCGGGAGGCCGCGGGCCGGACGTCGGGGCATCGGGAGGGTACGGGCCACGGAGGTACGGCGTGTGCCGCACTCCGGGCCGCGTGGGGGCCCGTCGGGTCGAGGGCGTGGTGTCAGTTCACGTACGTCGTGTCACGTACGCCAGTTCAGGTACGTCAGTTCAGGTACGTCGTGTCACGAAGGTCGTGTCACGTACGTCAGGTCGTCCGCGGTGCGCGGGTCCAGCCCCGCAGGGCGGAGTGGGACAGTATCTCGTCCACGGTGGCGTTCACTCCGGACGGCTCCATGCCGTCGGGCACCGTGAGGATGATCGCCGCGGTCGGGCCGGAACAGCCGATGAGATCGGCCTTCCAGCCCTGCGGGAGTAACGCGATCAGCCGGATCGCCGCCAGTTCCGGCGCGGCGGTCGGCGGACCGTCGATGCGGACGGGGTGCTCCATGGGCATGGTGGGGGGCCTCCTCGTGGGGTGTGCGCGGCTGGCGACCGCGTGAGAGTAGAGGGCGTGACGGCCACCGGCCCAGTGGGGTTTCGGTCAGCGCCCCCGCAGGGAGCGGCTGAGTCCGAACGTCGAGGCCGCCAGGGCGGCCAGGAGCGCCGCACCGAGACCGTAGCGGACGCCGGCGTCGAGTTCGCTGTTGACCAGCACCACCTCGGCCACGGTCAGGAGCGCGGTCAGGGCCGCGAGCCGGACGGTCGAGGACGGGCGGGTGGTCGGGAGGTCGTCGGCGGCCACGGGCTTCTTCTCCTTGTTGCTACGACGTTGCTACGGCTGCTGCTGCGACTGCTGCTGCGGTGTGGTTGCCACGACCGCTGCCGCGACTGCTCCTACGACTCCTACGACGACCGCCGCGGTGTGCGGGCTCCGCGCGGTGCGTGCCGCGCGGCGCTCCCCCTGCGGCGTCAGTTGCCCGGGACCGGCTTCGGCAGCCCCCAGTCGTTGGTGAGCGGGGTCACCACCACCTGCGTACCACCCTTCACCGGGGCGGCCGAGGCCGTTCCCTGCGCGCCGAGGGCCAGCAGTCCGGCGGCCAGCACCGTGACGGCGACGGCGGCGGTCCTGCGGACGACGGCGGCTGCGACGACGAAGTTGTTGATCATGATGAAGTCCCCCTGTGTGACGGATGAGAGGTGGTGCTCGGTGGTGGTGCTTCCCCTGCCGCACCGCTCGTCCTTCTCTGCGGTGCCGCTTGCTTGCAAGGACAACTCTGCCTGGGCGGAGGCCCTCGCAGGAGGCGCAGCATGTGCAGCATGTTGCGTGACTCGGCTGCCGCTTCCTGCACGCTCGACCAGCGCTTAGAGTCACCCCGTGCCAACACTCGGCACGCACTCGACACGCACTCGAAAGGTGCGCCACGCGTACAGGGGAGAACTGTGGCCACACCAAGCCTTGAGTTCCTGGGTGTGAACAGAGACGAGGAGGCCGGCTACCGCCGGCTGCTGCGCCGGGGAGCGGGTGCGGGGGACGACGACGAGGACGTCCTCAGCGCCCGGCTCACCACCCTGGGCCTCGCCACCCGCACCCCGTCCGGCGTCCTGCACCCGGTGGCGCCCGCGCGCGCCGTGGAGGGCCTCATAGAGAACCAGCTCGCGCGCCTGCGCGAGCAGCTGGAGCAGGCCGTCCAGAACGACGGCATCGTCGACTCGCTCCTGAAGGAGCGGGAAGCCGCCACGATCCGCACCGTCACCGCCGACGCCCCCGCCGTCCAGCAGATCGTGGGCATGGAGGCGGTACGGGCCGTCATCGACGAGCTCACCTTCTTCACCCGCACGGAGAACCTCACCACCAACCCCACCGGCCTGCTCACCCCCGAGTCGGTCGCCTTCTCGCGCCCCCTGGACTTCCGGGTGCTGCGCCGCGGCGTGCGCATGCGCACCCTGATGGCCTCCCCCGCCCTGGACGACCCGACGACCCTGGGCTACCTGCGGGAGCTGTCCGCCATGGGCGCCGAGATCCGGATCTCGTACCAGCCCCTCGAACGCATGATCATCTGTGACCGCACGGCGGCGCTGACCCCGATGGACTCGGCCGACACCTCCAAGGGCGCCCTGCTCACCCGCGAACCCGGCCTGGTGTCCACCCTGGTCGCCCTCTTCGAGCGCATGTGGGGGGCCGCCAAGCAGCTGCCGGCCCCGGACAGCGCGCTGCCCAGCGAGATCGAACGCAAGATCCTCCAGACCCTGTACACGGCGGACAAGGACGAGAGCGGCGCCCGCGACCTGGGCATCTCGGTCCGTACGTACCGCAAGCACGTCGCGGTCCTGATGACCCGGCTCGGCGCCACGAACCGCTTCCAGGCGGCCGTCCTGGCCCGCGAGCACGGCTGGCTCTGACCTCCCGGGGCCGTCCGCGCCGCCCCGCCCCGCACCCCCGCTCCACGCGCGCGCCGCAGGCCGTGACGGCGCGAAAGGGGCCGTGACAGGACGACGACCTCGCCGTGACAGGACGGCGGGCGACCGTGAGTGCAACGAAGCGCCACGACACCGAGCCCGCCGCCCTGGAGGCACCCGCCATGACCACGTTCGCCACCCCCGCCCCGATCGCCGCCACCGTCGAGATCGCCTTCGGCGACATCCGCTTCGTCGCCACGGACCGCGCCGACACCGTGGTCGAGGTCCGCCCGGTCGACCCGGGCCGAGAGCTCGACGTCGAGGCCGCGGGACACGTCCGGGTCGACTTCGCCGACGGCCGGCTCAAGGTGCGGCAGGCCAAGCTGCACGGCGCGTTCACCAAGCGGTACGGCTCCGTGCGCGTCCTCGTGGAGCTGCCGACCGGCTCGGACGTGCGCGGCGACACCGCCGAGGGCGAGTTCGTCGTCGAGGGCGCGGTCGGCGCGTGCCGCCTGATGACCGCCATCGGCGACATCCGCGTCCAGCAGGCCTCGGGCGTGCGGCTGCGGACCAGCGGCGGCCGGGTCGTCGTGCACCACGTGACCGGGGACGCCGACGTCAGCGGCAGCGGCGACATCCGCATCCGGCGCGTCGACGGCGGCGCGGTCGTGAAGAACACCGGCGGCGACAGCTGGGTCGGCGAGGCGGCCGGGTACCTCAGGGCGAAGGCGAACGGCGGCGACATCACCGTCGACGTGGCCCGCGCCCAGGTCGACGCCAGGACGGCGCACGGCCACATCCGCATCGGCGAGCTCGGCGGCGGGGCCGCCGACCTGTCCACCGCGGTCGGTGAACTGGCCGTCGGCATCCCGCGCGGCACCGCCGTGAAGCTGGACGCCCGCACCTCGATCGGCCGGGTGCGCAACCACCTGGAGGCCGTCGGCGCCCCGGAGCGCTCCGACCGCACGGTCCAGGTGCGCGCCCGCAGCAACGGCGGCGACATCACGGTGCACCGGGCGTGAGGTGCGGGTCGTACTACCGGGGCGGTGTGGTGGGTGGGGCGGGGCGCCGGGGTGGTGCGGGGCAGCGGGGTGTCAGGGCGGGGCTGCGCGGCGCGCCTGAGGGGTACGACTCCGGGGCCTTGAGGGGTACGTCTCCGGGGCTCGCCGCACGCGCAGCGCATCCACCCCGCCACCACGCCCCACCGCTCAGCCCTTGAGCACCGCCCCCGCCAGCTCCTGCCAGTCCTCCTCCCGCCCCTCGCGGGCCGCCTCGGTGAACGCCTCGTCGCCGAGGCGTTCGCGCGCCTCCCGCGCGATCCGGCCAGCGTCCGGCAGCGACCGGTCCGGGCCGCCCCGCAGCGCGTCGGCCGCCGCGAGCAGCCGCGCGGCCTGCTCCGCCCGGTCCTGGCGCAGGGCCAGGTCCGCGACCCCGACGAGGACCTGGGCGATCCACGGCCGGTGTGCCATCCGTACCGCCGCGGCCAGAGCCTCCGCGCGGTGCGCGCGGGACCGGTCCAGGTCCTCGGCCAGGTACCCGTACAGGTCGAGGACCAGGCACTGGCTGCCGCCGCCCTCGTCGCCGAACTGGGCCGCGGCCGTATTGAGTTGCTCGTACGCCTCGTCCGTCCTGCCCCGCCAGTACGCCAGCTGGGCCTCCGCGACCGCCAGCTGGGCCAGGCCGTCCGGCCAGGCGACCCGGTCCGCGCCCCGGCGGGCCTCCGCCAGCGCGACCTCCGAGGCCGGGCCGTCGCCGAGCAGCCAGGACAGCTGCGCCTGCCGGGCCCGTACGCCGACGACGTCCTCCGTCGCTCCCACCTCGGTCAGCGCGGCGGCCGCTTGCTCCAGGTGCGCGCAGGCGGGCGCGAACTCGCCGCGCAGTGCGAGCCGTTCGGCCAGCGTGGTCAGCGCGAACGAGGTCCCCCACCGCTCCCCGATCGCACGGAACTCCTTCAGCGCCTCCGCCATGCCCGCCTCCGCCCCGGCCTCGTCCAGGCCGAGGGCCAGCTGGAAGCGGCTCGCGTTGAGCCGGGCCTGCGCGCGCACCCACGGGTCGTCGTCGGTGCGCAGCGCCTCGTACGCCGCGAGGAACTCCTCCGGTCCGTGCGGCATCCGCTCCAGGGGGCGGACCAGGCGGAGGACCGGGTGGTGGTCACCGGGCAGCTCGTGGGTCTTGAGTATCCACTCGCGCGCCTGCTCCGGCGTGCCGAAGCCGGAGGTCACCAGGAGGGTGACGAAGGCGTACGCCAGGGCCCGCGTCGGCCCGTCCACCGCGCCCTCCCCGTCGCCCCCGTCCGCCTCGCTCCCCTCCAGCTGGGCCGCGGCGAGGGCGAGTTGGGTGCCCTCGGCTTTCTGGCCGCTGAGGAACCAGTACCAGCCGAGCGCCGCCACCAGCCGCAGCGCCTCCCGGGACCGCTTCCCGGCGATCGCGCCGCGCAGGGCGGCGCGGATGTTGTCGTTCTCGGCGTCCAGCGCCTCCAGCCACTCCAGCTGCTCGGGGCGGCGCAGGTGCGGCTCGGCGGTCTCGGCGAGGCCCGTGAAGTACGCGAGGTGGGCCCGGCGCGCCGCCTCGGCCTCCCCGGCCTCGACGAGGCGCTGGTACGCGTACTCCCTGATGGTGTTGAGCATCCGGTAGCGCGGCGCCCCCTCGCCGTCGGCGACCAGCAGCGACTTCTCGGTGAGGGCCGTCAGCAGGTCGAGGACGTACCCCCCGCTGTCGGCGCACACCTGCTCGGCGGCCTCCAGGGCGGCGCCCCCGGCGAACACCGAGAGCCTGCGCAGCACGTCACGCTCCTCGTCGCTGAGCAGGTCCCAGCTCCAGTCCACGACGGCGCGCAGCGTCTGGTGGTGGGCGAGGGCGGTGCGGCTGCCGCCGGTGAGCAGCCGGAAGCGGTCGTCGAGGCGGTCGGCGAGCTGGTCGACGGACATGGTGCGCAGCCGGGCGGCGGCCAGCTCGATGGCCAGCGGCATGCCGTCCAGGGCCCGGCAGACGCGGGCCATCGTGGCCAGGGTCCGCTCGTCGGTGCCGATGTTGCGCCGCACCGCGTCCGCCCGGTCGCGCAGCAGCCGCACGGCGGGTGCGTCGGCCGGGTCCGCGCCAGGTCCCGGCAGTGCCAGCGGGGCGACCTGCCACAGCGCTTCCCCGGTGATGCCGAGCGGTTCGCGGCTGGTGGCGATGACGCGCAGGCCGCGGCACTCGCCGAGCAGCCGGTCGGTGAACTCCGACACGGCGTCGATCATGTGCTCGCAGTTGTCCAGGACGAGGACCATCGCGCGCTCGCGCACCGCCTCGACGAGCCGGTCGGCCGGGTCGCCGCCGCCCGCGCCGCCGTGCAGGGACTGGTCGCGCAGGCCGATCGCGGTGAGGACGGCCTGGGCGAGCTCGTCGCCCGCGCGCAGGGGCGCCAGCTCGACCAGCCACGCGCCGTCCGGCAGGTCGCCGAGCATGGCGCGCGCGGTCTCGCGGGCGAGCCGGGTCTTGCCGGACCCGCCGGGGCCGGTGAGGGTCACCAACCGGTGCAGGGAAGCGAGCCCGGCGACGGCGGAGACGACGTCGCCACCGCCGCCCCCGCCGGTCTTTCCGTTCTCGCCGTACCCGCCGTTCCCGCCGTTCCCGCCGTTACCGTCGACGAAGGTAGTGAGTTCGGCGCGCAGGTTGGTGCGCCGGTTCTCGGTACGTCCGCCCAGGTCACCGCGCAACAGCGCGGTGTGCAGGGCGGAGATCTCGGCGGACGGGTCCACGCCCAGCTCGTCGGCGAGGCGCTCGCGCAACTGCTGGTACACGGTGAGCGCTTCGGCGCCCCGCCCCGCCGCGGCGAGGGCCCGCATCAGCGCGGCCACGAACCCTTCGCGCAACGGGTACTTGGCGACCAGTTCGGTGAGCTCACTGACGAGGTCGGCGCCCCGGCCGAGCCGGATCTCGGCGTCCACCCGGTCGCCGAGCACGGCGAGCTGCCGCTCGGCGAGTCCGGAGACCGCGAGGTCGAACGCCTCGTTGCCCTGGAGCGCGATGCCGTCCAGGGCGCTTCCGCGCCACAACTCGAGCGCGGAGCGCAGCAGATCGGCGCGCAGGTGGTCCTCGGCGTCACGGGCCCGGGCGACCAGTGCCTCGAACCGGCTGACGTCCACGTCCTCGGGCCCGACGATCAGCCGGTACCCACCGGCCTGCGCCTCCACGGACCCGGCGGGCAGCACCCGACGCAGCCGGGAGACCAGCACCTGGAGGGCGTTGACCGCGTCGGCGGGCGGCTGCTCGCCCCAGATCCAGTCGACGAGGGTGGCCCGCTGGACGATCCGCCCGGGCTCGAACGCGAGGGCCGCAAGCAGCCCGCGCAACCGCGCCCCGGGAACCTCGACTTCGTCGCCGTCGCCGGTACGGACCTCGAATGACCCCAACATCGCTATGCGCACGGCGCTCATCTTGCCGCACCGGCCGGAAAGGGGACCCCGGTGGTCTGGCTGGTGACGCATTCGTGATCGCCTCCGGTTTCCGTGATCAGGCGGGCGGGTGTCAGGCCGCGTCGCGGTTGAAGACCGACTTCGACCAGCGGTAGCCCAGGACGGCCAGCCCCACGCACCAGAGCAGCGTGATCCACCAGTTGTCCCCGATCTCCGTGCCGAGGAGCAGCCCGCGCAGGGTCTCGATGGCCGGTGTGAAGGGCTGGTACTGGGCGATCGGCTGGAACCAGCCCGGCATCGCGTCGACCGGGACGAACGCGCTGGATATCAGCGGAAGGAAGATCAGCGGCATGGCGTTGTTGCTGGCCGCCTCGGCACTCGGGCTGACCATGCCCATCCCGACGGCGATCCAGGTCAGCGCCAGGGCGAACAGCGTGAGCAGCCCGAAGGCCGCGAGCCATTCCAGGGGCGTGGCGTCCGTCGAGCGGAAGCCGATGGCCACCCCGACGGCACCAACCAGGAGCACGCTGAGGACCGCTTGGAGCACGCTGCCGACGACGTGTCCGATGAGCACGGACCCGCGGTGGATCGCCATGGTGCGGAAGCGGGCGATGATGCCCTCGGTCATGTCGTTGGAGACGGAGACCGCGGTACCGATGGTGGTGCTGCCGACGGTCATCAGGAGCAGCCCGGGCACCAGGTAGGCGATGTACGCGGCACGGTCCGCGCCGCCCGCGCCCATGCCCGCGCTCATCACGTCGCCGAAGACGTAGACGAAGAGGAGCAACAGCATGATCGGCGTCAGCAGGAGGTTCAGCGTGAGCGAGGGGTAGCGCCGGGCGTGCAGGAGGTTGCGGCGCAGCATCGTGGAAGAGTCGCGGACGGCGAGGGAGAGGGAACTCATCGGACAGCCTCCTTCGGCTGGTCGTTCTGGTCGGACTGCTCGGGATGGTCGGGATGGGTGGACCGCTCGGCCTGACCGGGCTTGCCGCTGCCGGTGAGGGCGAAGAAGACGTCGTCCAGGTCGGGTGTGTGCACGGTGAGTTCGTCCGCCTCGATCCCCGCGGCGTCCAGCCGGTCGAGTACGGAACGCAGCGCCCGCTGGCTGCCGTCGCTGGGCAGGGTCAGCGACAGGGACTCGTCGTCCCGTACCACCTCGTCGAGGGCCGTGACGGCCGACCGGTAGGCGGAGGGGTCGGAGAAGCGCAGCTTCACGTGCCCGCCCGGAACGATCCGCTTCAGCTCCTCGGCGGTGCCCTCCGCGGCGATCTTCCCGTCGTTCAACACCGCTATGCGGTCGGCGAGTTCGTCGGCCTCCTCCAGGTACTGCGTGGTGAGGAACACGGTGACGCCGTCGGCGACGAGCTCACGGATGATCTGCCACATGTTGTGGCGGCTGCGGGGGTCGAGCCCAGTGGTGGGCTCGTCGAGGAAGATGATCCTCGGGCCGCCCACCAGGGTCATCGCGATGTCGAGGCGGCGCCGCATGCCGCCGGAGTAGGTCGACGCGGGCTTCTTCGCGGCCTCCTCCAGGTCGAAGCGCCGCAGGAGTTCGGCGGTGACCCGCCGCCCCTCGCGCTTGGAGAGGTGGTGCAGGTCGGCCATGAGGCGCATGTTCTCCTCACCGGTGATGAGCCCGTCGACGGCCGAGAACTGACCGGTGACCCCGATCGCGGCCCGTACGGCCTGGGCCTCCCCGGCGACGTCGTGACCGGCGACGACGGCGCGGCCGCCATCGGCCCCGAGCAGCGTGGAGAGGATCTTCACCGTGGTGGTCTTGCCGGCCCCGTTGGGCCCGAGCAGGGCGAAGACGGACCCGGTCGGGATGCTGAGGTCGATGCCGTCGAGGACGGCCTTGTCCCCGTACGACTTGCGCAGGCCGTCGGCGGAGATGGCGATGGAGGGCGGCTGGGGACCAGCATCGCGGATAGGCGTGGACATGACAGAGGAAGGCATGGGGGCCTCCGATCGAAGACTGAGGAAGGAAAGGAAGGCAGGAACAGGAGAGGAACGGGAAGAGAGGCGAGGCACTCGGTTGGTGCGGGTCAGGGCCGCTGGCGCACTCCGGGCCCCGGCTCCCCGGTCAGCTCTTGGCGCGGATGATGTCGATGTTGCCGTGGCGGGTGCGTGCGCGGACCTGGACGGCGTCCTCGGCCTCGGCCGGCGCGTCAGAGGGCTCCAGCAGGTTCCTGACCTGGCCGTGGTTGGAGCTCACGTCGAGCCAGGCGGCCGAGCCGTGCCCGATACCGACCTCGATGGCCCCGGAGTTCGTCTCCAACTGCACGTTGCCGCGGACCACTTCGCCGACCCGCAGCCCCCCGTGGGCCGTGGTGGCGGTGACCGAGTCCTCGGCCCGGTGGATGTCGATCTCCCCGTGGGCGCCGTTCACCCGCAGTTCGCCGCCCCTGGCGACGCCGACGGTGGTGGTGCCGTGCGAGTTCTTCAGGACGGCGGGTCCGTCGAGGAAGCCGACCCGCACGCTGCCGGAGCTCGTGCTGATGTCGGCGCCGCCCTCGACCCGGTCCACCACGATGGAACCGTGCGAGGCGGTGACCCGCAGCGGGCCCGTCGCGTCCAGCCGCACGTCGCCGGACGAGGTCTTCACCCGCACCTCGCCGAGCTGTCCCTGCCCGAGCACCTGGGCCCAGGCTCCGCTGAGGTCGATGCGCGAGTTCGCGGGCAGTTCGACGGTGATGTCCACGACTCCCGTACGGCCGAAGAGGCTGGACTTGGGAGTACGGACGACCAGGACGCCGGACGAGTAGGTCACCTCGGTCTGGTCGGCCGTCTTCTGGTCCATCTCCTTCTTGGCCTCGCGGGGGCGGACCTCGACGACCGTGTCGACGCGGTCGCTCGCGGCGAACTGGATGGAGCCGGCCTCGACGTGGGCGTTGACGGAGATCGGTGCGGGAGTGTCGAAGGAAGTCATGGTGATCGCGTCCTCAGGGTCTTGGCGGTCAGGGTCTTGGCAGTGCCCCGTCGGCGGGACGTGGCGTACGTGGCGTGGATGGAGTCGAACCGAGGCGGTTCGGGGAAGTTCGAGGCAGTTCCGGACAGTTACGGGCAGTTCAATGGAGACGGGCTCGTCGGCCGGGCCTGGTCGATCGGGCGGCCCGTCAGCGTGCCCACCCGGTGACGCTGCGCCCCACGGCGTACGCCTTCTCCGGGCCGCGCGGCCGGGGCGGGGTGTCGACGGCGTCCGACACCGCCCGCACCAGCCAGGCGTTGACCGAGAGGCCCTCGCGGGTCGCGGCCTCCTCGGCTCTGGCCTTCAGGTGGGCGGGGAGCCGGAGGTTGACGCGGGCGACACCGCCCTCGTCGCCGTCCGCGGCGGGGTGGGGCCTGACGGCCTCGTAGTGGACGGCCGGCTCGACCGAGGCGGCGGCGCTGCCCGTGGGCGGCGGCGTCACCACGAAGTCGGGGTCGAGGCCCCGCAGCCGCACCTCGACCGAGCCCGGGGCGAGCTCACGGGTGACCTCGTCCATCGCGGCGGAAATCACGTGGAGCATGGCCAGCCGGGTCGCCGACTCCAGAGGAGCGGTGAGCCGCTGCGCCAGCTCGCGGACGTCGTCGCCGCCGGCCTCGGCGGCCACGGCGAGTTCGCGGTGGAGGTTCTCGACGTACGGGGTGAGGTCCATGACGTCATCATGGCACCACCTTGGCGCCACGCACAAGCCTTAATGACACTGAATGGCGCACACCCGCCACGAGAAGCTTCTGACCTGGGCATACGCTCCCCAGAACGCCGCACAAACGAGTCCCCGCGACACAGAACGCGGCCACGGTGACGCCACCCCGGCGCCATCACGGCGCCGCAGGGCGGCATCCGACACCGATCGGCTCTCCATGGCACGCAATGGCGCCGGGCGACACCAAAAGACGCCACTCAGCATCACGCACCGCCACTCACCACCACGCACCGCACCTCACCGTCGCGTGACCGGCGCACTCCACAGCCCCGTGATGGCGTCGACCAGCCCGCGCGCCACGTCGTCCCAGGTCGCCGCCGGGTGCGGAATCCCGTGGGCCAGGGCGCGTTCGCGCTCGACGCACATCTGGACGATCAAGTGGCGCGCCATGACGCCGCGCTCGGAACGCACTTCCGGCGGAAGGTCCGGCAGGCAGGTGGTGAGGCCCTCGACGAGGGCGCGCAGCGACGGGGTCGAGGCGGGCTCGGCGGCGATGGCCTCGTACAGCGCCGGGTCCGCCGACACCTGGGCGTTGAAGCGGGCGTACCAGGTGGGGCTGCCGAGGGCTTCGAGGTGTTCGATGAGCGGGCGGACCATGCAGGCGACCCAGTGGCGCAGTTCGCCGCGCGCTTCGGGGGAGCCCTCGGCGACCAGGCGCAGGCGGATGGCCTCGATCTGTTCGGTGTGGCGGCGGGCGATGGCGCGTACGAGGTCTGTCTTGTTGCCGAAGTGGTAGTTCACGGCGGCGGTGTTGCCCTGTCCCGCAGCCTCGCTGATCTGCCGGTTGGAGACGTTGTAGACGCCGTGTTCGGCGAAGAGCCGTTCGGCCGCCGAGAGGATCGCCTCGCGGGTCGCCTCGACCTTCTCCTCGCGCACGCTCTTACCACGCATGTTCATCACCGCTCGGAGACTGCACGTTCCCTCGCTCCGGCCAGTCTCCGTCGCCGTACAAGGTCCACCACCGGTTCCGTGGGGCTCGCGGGTACGACCTTACTGACCAGGCGCCTCGCACCGCGTCCGACACCCCTCCCCCGCCCGGCCCCACGTCCGACCCCCGCCCGACCCCCGCCCGGCCCGCCGCCGACCCGTGAGCTCCGCCCGCGCCCGGCCCCGCGGCCGGCCCCTGGAGCCCCGCTCGCGCCCGCCCCGGCCTTCCTTGACCGGGGGCGACGCGGGACCATACATTTAAATCAATCGCTTTATTTAAAAGTGTGTCCTGGTCTCAGCCGCTTGTCCAGCACGCCAGCACGGAGGACCCGTTCCATGTCAGACACCCCAGCCCAGCCCGCCGACGCCGGAGGGACCGCACCGGGCGGTACGGGCACGACCGACCAGGTCGAGGCCTCGCGGGCGAACACCGTCGTGGCGGTCCTCGCCTTCGCCGGAATCGTGGTCTCGCTCATGCAGACCCTGGTCATCCCGCTGGTGCCCCAACTGCCCGACCTGCTCCACGCGTCGGCGTCCGACGCCACCTGGGCCGTCACGGCGACCCTGCTGGCCTCCGCCGTCGCCACCCCCGTCGTCGGGCGCCTCGGCGACATGTACGGCAAGCGCCGCATGCTCCTGGTCAGCCTGGTGATGCTGACCGCCGGTTCCGTGGTCGCCGCGCTGGCCGACTCGCTGACGCCGATGATCGTCGGACGGGCGCTGCAGGGCCTGTCCGCGGGCGTGATCCCGCTCGGGATCAGCATCATGCGCGACGAACTGCCCGCCGAGAAGCTCGCGTCGGCGACCGCGGTGATGAGCGCCTCGCTGGGCGTGGGCGGCGCGCTGGGCCTTCCGGCCGCCGCGCTGATAGCCGACCACTACGACTGGCACGTGCTCTTCTGGGTCTCGGCGGTCGCGGGCGCGCTGGCGCTCGTCCTGGTGAGCGCCCTGGTGGCGGAGTCCAAGGTGCGTACGGGCGGGCGCTTCGACGTCGTCGGCGCGCTCGGTCTCTCGGCCGCGCTGGTCTGCCTGCTGCTCGCGATCTCCAAGGGCGCGGCGTGGGGCTGGGGCAGCGGGACCACCCTGGGCCTGTTCGCGGCGGCGGTGGCCGTGCTGCTGGTCTGGGGCGCGTTCCAGCTCCGTACGCCGCACGCGCTGGTCGACCTGCGGGTGGCCGCGCGCCGCCAGGTGCTGTTCACCAACCTCGCGTCGGCGTCGTTCGGCTTCTCGATGTTCGCGATGGCGCTGGTCCTGCCGCAGCTCCTGCAGCTGCCCACCGCCACGGGCTACGGCCTGGGCAAGTCCCTGCTGATGTCCGGCCTGGTGATGGCGCCGCAGGGGCTGGTGATGATGGCGACGGCCCCGCTGTCGGCCCGCATCTCGCGCGCCAGCGGCCCGAAGGTGACCCTGATCCTCGGCGCGCTGATCGTCGCGGGCGGGTACCTGCTCAACACCGTCCTGATGGCGGAGGTCTGGCAGCTGGTGCTCGTGTCCTGCGTCATCGGCGCGGGCGTCGGCCTGGCGTACGGCTCGATGCCCGCCCTGGTCATGGGCGCGGTCCCGGTCTCGGAGACGGCCGCGGCGAACAGCCTCAACACCCTGATGCGCGCGATCGGCACGTCGGTGTCGAGCGCGGTCGCGGGCGTGATCCTGGCCCAGCTGACGATCGCCTTCGGCCCGGTGCGGCTCCCGTCGCAGAACGGCTTCCGCACGGTGATGGCGGTGGGCGCCGGGGCGGCCCTCCTCGCGGCCCTGGCCGCGTCGTTCATCCCGCGCCAGCGCCCGGCGTCAGCGGCGGCGCGCGGCGGTCAGGACGCGGGCGCGCCGACGGCGGTGGGCGCGAAGGGCTGACACGAGCCTCCCCCCATCACGCGAGCCCCCCATCACGCCCGTCTCACCCATCGCTTCCGTCGCGTCGGCGGGGGGGGGGTCGCGGAAGAAGAACCCGCCCGGCGCGCAGACCGCGGGGAACGGGGGCCCCCGTCTCCCCGCCCCGGGGCCCCCGCCCCAGCCACGCGGGCAGGGGGGGGGGGGGGGGGCGGGTCGAACCCCGGCTCAGC
>NZ_JBEOYE010000052.1:0-68412 GCF_040296945.1 Streptomyces sp. NPDC001941
CCGTCCAGTGCGCGGGCCGGGGCCCCGGACGGCCGCGCGGTCGTCACCGCGCGGCCCCGCCCGCCGCCCTACGGCTTCTCGGCGGCGTACAGCGCGGACACCTCCTGGGGCGAGAGCGCCTTGTCGTAGGCGTGCACCTGGTCGACCGAGCCGTGCCAGAAGTCCACGTTCCCGCCGCCCCACTTGGCCCGGCCCACCGAGAGCGGGCCGGTGCTCACGTCGGCGGGACCCGGCGTCGCGGTGGCGGCAAGGACCCCGTCGACGTACAGCCGGATCTCGTTCCTCGCCGCGTCCCGCACGCCCACCAGGTGGTACCAGCGGCCCGGTTCGGGCGTCGTCGCGTACCGCGCCCGGTTGCCGCCCGGGGTGCTGAAGGCGAACGCGCCCTGCCCGTACTGGAGGTAGAAGGGGTTCTCCTGGCGCCGCCCGTCCTGGCTCACCACCGTGGCGTAGTTGCCCGGCAGCGAGTCGAGCGTCGCCCACGCGGACACCGAGTAGCCGGTGGTCGTGTCGAGCACCGGCCCCGCGGTCTGCGCGAAGTGGCCCTGTCCGTCGAACTTCAGCGCGCTCCCGCCGCGTACTCCGGCCGTCCAGGTGGTGCCCGGAGTCAGCGTCAGCGGGCTGTTGTTGGGGCCGGAGTCCCGTGCCGTCGTGCCGGATCCCTCGTCCAGGGCCCACGCGCCGCCGCCCGTCAGGGGGCCGCGCTGCCCGGCGGCGGCTCCGGCCGCGATGACCTTCAGGTTCACCTCGCGGACCCGGGCCGGGTCCACCTTGATCTCCCTGCGGTCGTACGTGTAGAGGCCGTTGAGCTCGTTCTCCAGGTCGGTGATCTGGGTGTACACCGAGCCGGACAGCTCGGCGCCCGCCGCCTCCAGGTAGAACTTCTCGGTGTTCTCGACGTACTTGCGGGTCAGGGCCTCCTTGTCGGCCACTCCGCTGTAGATGACCGTCGGGGCGCCCGGCCACATGTGGCCCGGCGTGCGCAGCGTGAAGCCGCCGTGCTCGCCGTCCATCGCGGCGCGCTTGTCGTCGGGGAAGGCCGGGTCGGTGTTGTTGTAGTCGTGGTGGTCGACGATGTCACCCTTGCCCGAATCCCCTTTGGAATTGCAGCAGTTGACGCCGCTGTGCGCGTTCACCACCCGGGACGGGTCGGCGGCCTTCACGGACTCCGCGAGCCGCCCGGTCTCCTCCCGGTCCCACTCGCCCCAGCCCTCGTTGAAGACGATCCAGCCGATCACGGCGGGGGAGTCGTGGTGCTCGCGCGCGATCTCGCGGCCCTGCTCGACGAAGGCCGTGCGGCCCGAGGCGTTCGGCAGGGCGCCGGAGACGAAGTCCTGCCACACCAGCAGCCCGAGCCGGTCGGCGTGGTAGAACCAGCGCTGCGGCTCGACCTTGATGTGCTTGCGCACCGCGTTGAAGCCCAGCTTCTTGTGCGCCTCCAGGTCGAAGGCGAGGGCCTGGTCGCTGGGCGCGGTGTACAGGCCGTCGGGCCAGAAGCCCTGGTCCAGCGTGGCCAGCGAGAAGACCGGCTTGTTGTTGAGCACCAGCTTCCGGAAGCCGCCGACGTCCGCGACCGCGATCTTCCGCATCCCGAAGTAGCCGTCGACGCGGTCCGCGGACCCGCCGTCGGTCAGCCGGACCTCCAGGCCGTACAGGTACGGGTCGTCCGGGCTCCACAGGTGCCGGCCCGCAACGGGCAGGCGCAGCTCGACGTTGGCGGCGCCGCTCACCCGGCCGACCACCTGGCCGGCCCTGTCCCGGGCCACGGCCTCGACGCGCGCCCCGGCGGACGCCTTCGCGGCGACGGCCTTCACCCGCAGCGTGCCGGTGTCGATGTCGGGCGTGCTCACCACGTCGTCCACGGCGACCGGGGCGACGGGCTCCATCCACACCGTCTGCCAGATGCCCGACGACTGGGTGTAGAAGATGCCGCCGGGATTGGTGGACTGCTTGCCGGTCGGCTGGTCGGCGCCACCGGTGTCGGTGACCGCGACGACCAGCTCCTGCGGGCCGCTGCCCCTGAGCGCGTCGGTCACGTCCGCCGTGAAGGCGTCGTAGCCGCCGGTGTGGTCGGCGACCTGCTTGCCGTTGACGTACACCCGGGCCCGGTAGTCGACCGCGCCGAAGTTCAGCCTGAGCCGGCCGGCGCCGGAGCCGGTGCCGACCTTCCAGTCGCGGGGCACGTCGACGAGCCGGCGGTAGACCATGTGGTCCTCGTGCCGCTCCAGGCCGGACAGCTGGGACTCCACCGGGAAGGGCACGGTGATCCGCTCCGGGAGGTCCTTGCCGAACACCGGGACGTCGTCCGTCCTGGCGCCCGTGAACTGCCAGCGCCCGTTGAGGTTCTTCCACCGGGAGCGCACCTGCTGCGGGCGCGGGTACTCGGGCAGCGGGTTGTTCCGGTCCACCTGATCGCCCCACGCGGTGGTCAGCCGGTGGGTGGAGGAGTTGGCCGCGTAGCGCAGGAGGCGGGGCACGGTCCTGTCGCCGTCCTTGAGCCCTCCCGCCCCGTCGTAGTCGACGCGGACCTGCTGGCCCTTCTGGACCGGCTCGGCCAGGTCCACGACCGCCGTCGTCGGGTCATCGGCCGCCGCGCTGACCGAACGCACCGTCAGGGGCGTGGTGTCGGCCTCGACCTTCAGGTGCCGGGCGACCCCGTCCAGGCCGCCCACCCGGTTGTCGAAGCGCAGCCGCACCCGGAGACCGTCCGCCGGGACGGTCGGCTCCACCGGGTAGACCTCGAAGTCGGCGGGCGGGGTGAACGCGGACTCCGGCACGAGCTGCTTGGGCAGTGCCGGGGTCGACCAGCGCAGGAACATGTTGGCCCCGCCCACGTCCTGGAACATCTCCAGGCGGAAGTCGTGGGCCTCGCCCGCGGTGAGCCGCAGCGGGGCGCTGGTCTGCTCCTTGTCCCAGTCGGGCACCCAGTGGTCGATCACCGCCTTGCCGTCGACGAACAGCCGGAAGCCGTTGTCCCCGATGGCGTGGAAGGTGTAGTCGCCGGTGGCGGGGGCCGTCAGGCGGCCGGTCCAGCGGGCGGTGGTGTGCTCGGTGCGCCCGGTCAGCGACTGGAACGTACCGGTGAGGCCGGAGAAGTTCACCTGGGGGTCGAGGGCGGTGCCGCCGAGTTCGGCGAAGTCCCGGGCGCCCGGGGCCGACATGCGGAAGTACTCGCCCTTGAGGCCGTGCACCACGATCGCCGCCTTCTTCGCGGCGGCGGCCCGCGGGGCGGCGGCGGGCGGCTCGCCCGTCACGGCCGGGCGCGCGCCGGGCGTCGTGGCGGCGGTGGTGGTCGTGGTGGCGGTGGCCTGCGGGGCGGCGGCCAGGAGCAGGGCCGCCGCTGTCAGCAGGGCCCATGTACCTCTTCTGGTGCGGGTGTTTCGTCGTGGCATCGAATCGTTCCTCATCCTCAACGGAGAGCGAAGGGGAGCCGGACCGAGAACACGTGACGCCGCGCGGCACGCGCGGCGAACAGCCCGCCCGGACGCGTGGAGGCGCAGGCAGGGGTGCCGAGGGGGCGGACGACCGTCTTTCCCCCGTGAGAAGGGCGCCGGACATGCGCCTTCCAACGTTGGAAAACCGTGTGCAGCGGAATGACAGCACGCGCCGTGGAGGCTGTCCAGCCCCCGTGCGCGTCCTCGTCGCCGTGGCGCCGGTGGCGGGTGCTCCACCGCCGGGACGCATTCCGGAAACGTTCGTCCCGAGGCCTTGCCGAGCCCGCCGGACCGCGCTTATAACGTTGTAAAGCCCGAGTCGCCGACCCCTCGGCCGACTGCTCCGAGCTGTGATCTTCCCTGTTCAGGGCCCCGGTCCCGGCTGACCGGGCCACCCGTACGACACGTCCGCCGCCCCGTGCCGCGGACCGGCTCCGCTTTCCCGTCCCGCGCGACCGCACGCCACTCGGCGGTGCTGTCCCCCGCCAAGGAGTGTCCCACCGATGACCCTTCCGCAGAGATCGCGCACGCTCTCCGTCGCCTGCGTCGTCGCCGCCACCGCCGCGCTCGCCCTGTCCGGCTGCGCCAAGTCGGAGACCACGGACGACGCGGGCGGCGACAGCGGCCAGGGCGCGCAGAAGGTCCAGACGCCGACCGCCTCCGCCGGGCCCGGCTGCACGCTCACGAGTTACGGCGCCCCGAAGCTCGACCTGAAGGACGCGGTCGTCGGCTTCTCCCAGTCGGAGAAGGAGGCCAACCCGTTCCGCATCGCCGAGACGCGGTCCATCAAGGACGAGGCCGCCAAGGCCGGGGTCAGGAAGCTGCTCACCACCAACGCGCAGTCGCAGCTGTCCAAGCAGATCAGCGACATCCAGGACATGCTCGCCCAGGGCGCCCAGTTCCTCATCGTCGCCCCGCTCAACTCCGACGGCCTCGAACCCGCCCTGCGGGCCGCCGCCGCCAAGAAGGTCCCCGTCCTCACCATCGACCGCAAGATCAACGCGACCGCGTGCAAGGACTACCTGTCCTTCCTCGGCTCGGACTTCGTCGAGCAGGGCAAGCGCGCCGCCGACGCCATGGCCAAGGCGACCGGCGGCAAGGGCAAGGTCGCCATCCTGCTCGGCTCCTCCGGCAACGGCGTCACCACCGACCGCACCAAGGGCTTCGTCGACCAGGTCGAGGCCGCGGCACCCGGGCTGCGGATCGTCGCCCAGCAGACCGGTGAGTTCGCCCGCGACAAGGGCCAGCAGGTGATGGAGCAGCTCATCCAGTCCAAGCCCGACATCACCGCCGTGTACGCGGAGAACGACGAGATGGCCCTCGGCGCGGTCACCGCGCTCAAGGCGGCCGGCAAGGCCCCAGGCAAGGACGTCAAGATCGTGTCCATCGACGGTACGCGCAACGCCGTACAGGCCCTGGTCAACGGCGAGTTGAACGCCGTGATCGAGTCCAACCCGCGGTTCGGCCCGCTCGCCTTCGCCACCGCGCGGAAGTTCTACGGCGGCGAGGGCATCCCCGAGGACGTCATCATCCAGGACCGCGCGTACGACCCCGCCAACGCCGAGCAGTCCCTGGGCGGGGCGTACTGACCGCCGTGTGACCGGAAGGGGACCGCGGTACGGGAGACCGGCCGCGGCCCCCGGGACCCGTCGCCACCCACCCTCCCCGGAAGGCCCTGCACATGGCACCCCCCGAAGCGGCGCCGGCCGCCGCGAGCGGCACCGCGCCCCCGGCCGCGCGGACCGTCCTCGAAGCGCGCGGCGTCGGCAAGCGCTTCCCCGGCGTGGTCGCCCTCGACGACGTCACGTTCACCCTGGCCGCAGGCGAGACCCACGCCCTCGTCGGCGAGAACGGCGCGGGCAAGTCCACCCTGATCAAGGTGCTCACCGGCGTGCACCGCCCCGACAGCGGCGAACTCCTGCTGTCGGGAAGGCCGGTGGCCTTCGAGCGGCCCTACGAGGCCCAGGCGGCGGGCATCTCCACCATCTACCAGGAGGTCAACCTCGTCCCGCTGATGAGCGTCGCCCGCAACGTCTTCCTGGGCCGCGAGCCCAGGAACCGGCTGCGCCTCATCGACTTCCCGCGGATGCACGTCGAGGCAGCCGACCTGCTGCGCGGATTCGGCGTCACCGTCGACCCGCGCCGCCCCCTGGGCACCCTGGGCCTAGGCACCCAGCAGATGGTCGCCCTGGCCCGCGCGGTCTCCGTCGACGCCCACGTCGTGGTCATGGACGAACCCACCTCGTCCCTGGAACCCCGCGAGGTCGAGACCCTGTTCGGCGTCATCGCGGACCTGCGCCGACGGGGCATCGCCGTCCTCTACGTCAGCCACCGCATGGACGAGCTCTACCGGATCTGCGACCGCGTCACCGTCCTGCGCGACGGCCGCCACGTACACACCGGGCCGCTCGACGGGCTCGACCGCGTCCAGCTGGTGTCGATGATGCTGGGCCGCGAGGTCGCCGAGGTCCGCAGGCACGGCGTCACCAGCTTCGCCGACGAGGGCCACGACATCGCCCGTACCCCCGTCCTCACCGCCGACCGGCTCAGCCGGCGCCACCAACTCGACCGGATGTCACTGGAGTTGCACCCCGGCGAGGTCCTCGGCCTCGGCGGCCTCCTCGGCTCCGGGCGCAGCGAGACCGCCAAGGCGCTGGCCGGCGCCCTGCCCCTGGACGCGGGGGAGGTGCGCGTCGGAGGGACCTCGATCGGCCGCCCCTCCCCGGCCGCCGCCATCCGCGCCGGCATCAGCCTGCTCCCCGAGGACCGCAAGGCGGAGGGCATCGTCCCCGGCCTCTCCGTGCGCGAGAACATCGTGCTGGCCGCGCTGCCGCGCCTCTCGCGCGCGGGCGTCGTCTCCCGGGCGCGCCAGGACCGGCTCGTCGAGGTCTTCATGAAGCGTCTGCGCATCAAGGCGTCCAGCCCCGAGCAGAAGGTCGGCGAACTCTCCGGCGGCAACCAGCAGAAGGTGCTGCTGGCCCGCTGGCTCTGCCTCGCGCCCAAGGTGCTGCTCCTGGACGAGCCCACCCGGGGCATCGACGTCGGCGCCAAGGCCGAGGTCCAAGCGCTCATCGACGAACTCGCCCAGGAGGGCCTGGCCGTGCTGCTCATCTCCTCCGACGTCGAGGAACTCATCGAGGGCGCCGACCGGATCGTCGTCCTGCGGGCCGGAGCCACCGTGGACGAACTCCTCGGCGACGACGTCCGCGAGGACGCCCTGCTCGCCGCCCTGGCCGACCACGCGCCCCCCGCCACCCCGCGCGACGCCCCCGGGCCGGAGGCGTCCGCGACGGACGGCGCCCCCGCCCCCGTACCCCTCACCAAGGACACCGCCGCGCGCCCCGAGGAGGACCCCCGATGACCACCCGGGCCCCCGCGGCCCCGGTCCGCGCCGCGAGGAGCGGGACCGGGACCGCCGCCTGGCTCCAGGAGTACGGCGTGTACGCGGCCGTGGCCGCCCTGCTGCTCTTCAACGCCCTCTTCACCGAGCACTTCCTCACCGCCGACAACCTGCGCACCCAGCTCGTCCAGGTCGCCCCGATCGTCATCGTCGCGCTCGGCATGGCCCTGGTCATCGGGACCGAGGGCGTCGACCTGTCCGTCGGCTCCACCATGGCCCTGGCCGCCGCCCTGCTGCCGCTCTACCTCGGCTACGGCCTGGTACCCGCGCTCCTCGTCGCCCTGCTCGCGGGCGTCCTGGTCGGCGCGGTCAACGGCACCCTGGTCTCCGTCGTCGGCCTCCAGCCCATCGTCGCCACCCTGGCCCTGTTCGTCGGCGGGCGCGGCCTGGCGCTCGTCCTCGCCGACGGACAGCTCAAGCAGATCGTCAACCCCGACCTGCTGGCCCTGGGCACCGGCAGCTTCCTCGGCGTCCCGCTCGTCGTCCTCGTCGCGGCGGTCCTCGCCGTCGCCGTCGCCCTCGTCGTCCACCGCACCACCTTCGGGCGCCAGGTCGTCGCCATCGGCGGCAACCGCGCCGCCGCCGCACTCGCCGGACTCCCCGTCAAACGCGTGCTGACCGGCGTCTACGTCCTGTGCGGCGTCCTCGCCGCGCTCGCCGGGGTGCTCGCCACCGCGCGCCTGACCGCCAGTGACCCCTCCTCGCTCGGCACCCTGATGGAACTCTCCGCCATCACCGCCGTCGTGGTCGGCGGCACCCCGCTCAGCGGCGGCTCCATCCGGGTGCTCGGCACCGTCGCCGGCGCCCTGCTCATGCAGCTGCTGCGCGCCACCCTCGTCAAGCACGACCTGCCCGACTCCACCGCCCAGATCGCCCAGGCGGCCATCATCATCGCCGCCGTCTACGTCGCACGGGAGCGCCGATCCCGATGAACACCGACTCGTCCTCCCTCGGCCGCGGACCGGGCCTCCCGGCCGCCCGCGCCACCGCCCCGGCCGAGGCCGGGCCCCGGCCCGGGGCCGCCGCGGCGGAGCGCCTCCTCGACCTGGTGCGGGGCCAGGGCGTCCTCGCCGTCCTGCTCCTCGTCGTGGTCGTCGCCTCGGTCGCGTACCCCACCTTCGCCACCCTCGACAACGCCCGGGGCGTCCTGGTCCAGGCGTCGTTCCCGGCCGTGGTGGCCCTCGGCATGACCCTGGTCATCATCACCGGCGGCATCGACCTGTCCGTCGGCTCCGTCTTCGCCCTCGGCGGCGTCCTCGCCGCCTGGGCCTCCCCGTGGGGCGTCCTGCCCGCGCTCCTGCTGCCGCTCGCGGTGTGCGGCGCCATCGGCACCCTCAACGGGCTGCTCATCGCCCGCGCGGGCATGGCGCCCTTCATCGTCACCCTCGCGTCCCTGCTCGGCGCGCGCGGACTGCTGCTCGCCCTCACCGACGAGGGCGCCACCACCTACCTGGTGCCCAAGGGCTCGGCGTTCGCCGCGCTCGGCCAGGGCAGCGTGGGCGGCTTCGGGTACCCGATCCTCATCGCCCTGGCACTGTTCGGCCTCGGCGGCCTGGTCCTCCAGCGCACCTCCTTCGGACAGACCCTGTTCGCCGTCGGGGGCAGCGGCGACGCGGCGACCCTGATGGGCCTGCCCGTCGCCCGCGCCAGGGCCACGGTGTACGTACTGAGCGGACTGCTCGCCGGGTTCGCCGGGGCGCTCAACGCCGCCCGGCTGTCCTCCGGGGTCACCATCATCGGCACCGGCATGGAGCTCGACGCCATCGCCGCCGTGGTGATCGGCGGCACCCTCCTCGCCGGCGGCGCCGGATCGGTCAGCGGCACCCTGTGGGGCGTCCTGCTGCTGGCCGTCATCCAGAACCTCATCAACCAGATCGGCTCGCTGAACTCCTCCTACCAGTCGGTGGTCAGCGGCGGATTCCTGATCCTCGTCGTCCTGGCGCAGAGGTACGTTTCACGCAAGCGAAGAACGCTCTGACGCCGGAACCACCCGCCCGGACCGCCCGGCCCACGGCCCCGCGGCGACCGGCCCGCCCCGGCGCGGGCCGGCCGCGGCCCGGGACCGCCCGGCGCACACCCGGTCAGAGCCGAACCAGAGGAGTTCCGTGGGCGTCAGCCTCAAGGACGTCGCGCAGCGGGCCGGCGTCTCGATCAAGACCGTGTCCAACGTGGTCAACAACTTCCCGCACGTCACCCCGCAGATGCGCGCCAAGGTGCAGCAGGCCATCGACGAGCTCGGCTACCGCCCCAACCTGACCGCCCGTCACCTGCGCAAGGGGCGCACCGGCATCATCGCCCTCGCCGTCCCCGAACTCGGCAACCCCTACTTCGCCGAACTCGCCGGCGCCGTCATCGACGCCGCCGCCCAGCACGACTACACCGTCCTCGTCGACCACACCGCGGGCCTGCGCGAGCGCGAGCTCCTGGTCTGCCAGGAGTTCCGCTCCCACGTCATCGACGGCCTCATCCTCAGCCCCATCCACCTGGAGAACGACGACCTGCTCGCCCGGCACGAGACCTCGCCCCTGGTCCTGCTCGGCGAACGCGAGTACCAGGCGCCCTACGACCAGATCGCCATCGACAACGTCGCCGCCGCGCGCAGCGCCGTACGCCACCTCCTCGACCTCGGACGACGGCGCGTCGCCTTCCTCGGCTCCCGCACCGGCCGCGAGCGCCAGCCCGCCCACCTGCGGCTGCGCGGCTGGCGGGAGGAACTGGCCGCCGCCGGGTGCACGCCCGACGAGGAACTGGTCGCCGTCACCGACGGCTACGGCCGCAGCGACGGCGCCGCCGCGATGGCCGCCCTGCTCGACCGGGGCGCCCGCCCGGACGCGGTCTTCGCCTACAACGACCTGATCGCCCTCGGCGCCCTGCGCACCCTCGCCGAACGCGGCCTGCGGGTGCCGGACGACGTCGCCGTCGTCGGCTTCGACGACATCGAGGAGAGCAGCTACGGCGCGGTCAGCCTCAGCACCGTCTCCCCGGACAAGCGGGCCATCGCCCGCCACGCCGTCGACCGCCTGGTCGCCCGGCTCGCCGGTGACACCGCCGCCGAACCCCGGCGCATCCGCCCCGGCTACCGCCTCGTGGTGCGCGAGTCCACCGGTGGTACGCACACGGTCGAGCCGGCCCGCACCGCACCCGCCACCGGGGGAGGGGCCGCCACCGCCGGGACCGCGACCGCCGACTGAGCCCCGCCGCCCGCAACCCGCACCCGCCCCCTGCCCCCGAGGACGCCCCATGCCCCGATCCGCCCCGCAGCCCACGCCGTTCGGCACCACCCCGGCGGGCGAGCCCGTCACCCGCTGGCGCCTCGCGTCCCCCTGCGGCGTCCACGCGGAGGTCCTCACCCACGGGGGCGTGCTGCACGCGCTCGGCGTCCCGGACACCGCGGGACGCACCGCGAACGTGGTCCTCTCCCTGCCCTCCCTCGACCAGTACGCCGAGAAGAGCCCCTACCTCGGCGCCCTCATCGGCCGCTACGCCAACCGCATCGCCCACGGCCGCCTCACCCTCGACGGCGCCGCGCACCAGGTCCCCGTCAACGACCGCGGCCACGCCCTGCACGGCGGCCCCGACGGCTTCGACGCCCGCGTCTGGCAGGCGGAGCCGTACACCGAGGGCGACACCAGCGCCCTGCGCCTCTCCCTGCACAGCCCCGACGGCGACATGGGCTTCCCCGGCGCCCTGGACGTCACCGCCACCTACGCCCTCGACGCGGCGGGCACCCTCTCCCTGGAGTTCACGGCCACCACGGACCGCGCCACCGTCGTCAGCCTCAGCAACCACGCGTACTTCAACCTGGCCGCCGACGGCCGCGACGTCCTGGACCACACCCTCCAGGTGACCGCCACCGGCTACCTCCCGGTCGCCCCCGACGGCATTCCGCTCGGCCCGGTCGCCGCCACCGGCGGCACCCCCTTCGACCTCGGTGCGCCCCGCCCCCTGCGCGACGGCGTCCTGGACGAGGGCGACGCGCAGGTCCGCGCCGCCGGGGGGTACGACCACTGCTGGACCCTCGCCGACCACGAGTCGGCCGTGCCGCGCCGCGCCGCGCGCCTGGCCACGGCCGACGAGTCCCGCGTGATGGAGGTCTGGACCACCGCCCCCGGCCTGCAGGTCTACACCGCCAACCAGCTCGACGGCACGCTCGGCGACCCCGACGGGCGCCCGCTGGTCCGGCACGGCGCCGTGTGCCTGGAGGCCCAGCACTACCCCGACGCCCCCAACCGCCCCGGCTACCCCAGCCCGGTCCTGCGCCCCGGTGACACGGCCCGCCGCCGCACCGAACTGCGCTTCCCGCACCTCGCGGCACCCGGATCCTCGTCCTAGCTCCACCCGAAGTCTCCACCCCCCTCTTCCACCCACGGGTCCAGGTGCGAGAGGCCCGGCGAGAACACCCTTGGAGGCATGACAACCACCGACTGGATCACCGACATCGCCCTCCTCCTCGTCGTCTTCCGCCAGCTGCGCGAAGGCGTCCTCGGCCCGAAGTCCTACCTGGTCCCGCTGGGCATCGTGGCCTTCGTCGCGAACTCCTACCTCGACACGATCCCGACCGCGGGCAACGACCTGGTCCTGATCGGCGCCCTGGTCGCCGTCGGAGCCGTGCTCGGCATCGCGGGCGGCGCCTACACCCGCATCCGGGTCTCCGGCGGGAACCTGCTGATCAAGGCCGGCGCCGTCTCGGCGGTCCTGTGGGTGGTCGGCATGGGCGCCCGGATGGGCTTCCAGCTGTGGGTCACGCACGCCGGGGGCGCCGCCGACGTCGCCCGCTTCAGCGCCGCGCACCAGATCACCAGCAGCGACGCCTGGGTCGCCGCCTTCGTCCTGATGGCCCTCACCGAGGTCGTCACGCGACTGGCCACGATCTTCGTACGCAGCCGGACGGTGGCCCGCACGACCGCCGCGGGCACCGCAGGGACGGCCGCCCCGGTCCTCGACCGCGTGGCCTGACCGTGGGCTATGGTCTGGCCGTGGCCCCCACCGAGACCGAACCGCCGTCCGGGACGCAGCCGTCCCGGGCGGCAGTCCCGCGCCGGGTCCCGGTGCGGGACCCGCGCGTGCAGTGGGTGCTGACCCTGGCGGTGATCGTCGCCGGGGTCCTGACCATCCGGCCCATGGGGTTCAGCGGGCGCGGGCTCGTCGTCGGCGCGCTCTTCGTCGTGAACTGCCTGGCGCTCCTCGCCCGGGCCCTGCCCGAGTCCCGGGTGCCGCCGCGCGCCGCCCTGGTCTGGCTCGGCCTGGGGGTGGTCGCGGCCGCGGCGCTCACCGGACTGGCCGCCAGCGGCTCCTCGTACCTCTTCGCCTTCTTCATCGCCGGGCACCTCGGCTACCGCCTGGAACCCCGGCCGGCGCTGGCTCTGGCCCTGCTGTGCAGCCTGCTGTGCGGCGGCGTCCTGTACTTCCGCATCGGGCCGGGCCATGAACTCGTGCCCTGGATGCTCGGTCTCGCCGCCGGCTCACCGGTCCTGGTCGGCATCGTCAACCGCAGCCAGTACCGCGCCGTCGAGGCCGCCATCTCCGCCGCCGAGTCCGCCGAACGGGCCGCCCGCGCCGAGGCCCAGGCCGCCGCCCTCGCCGAGCGCAGCCGCATCGCCCGCGACGTGCACGACGTCCTCGCCCACTCGCTGGCCGGGATCAACATGCAGCTGGAGCTCACCGACGCGCTGCTCGACAACGGCGACCTGGAGCGGGCCCGCGCGTCCAACGACAAGGCCCACGACCTCGCCAAGGACAGCCTGAAGCAGGCCCAGTGGACCGTGCACGCCCTGCGGGAGGACGCCCTGCCGCTGGTCGGGAGCCTCACCGCGATGTGCGAGTCCACCGGCCACCGCGACGCCCTCACCGTCACCGGCACCGTCCGCGACCTGCCGGCCCGGGTCTCCCAGAACCTGCTGCGCGTCGCCCAGGAGTCGCTGACCAACGCCGCCCGCCACGCCCCCGGCGGCACCGTCGCGGTGGGCCTCGCGTTCGACGCGGGGTCGACCGCGCTGCGGATCCGCAACGGCCCCGCCATCCGCGCCGTCACCGTCGGCGCGGGCAGCGGGATGGGCCTGATCGGCATGCGCGAGCGCGTCGCCCTGCTGGGCGGCACCATCACCGCGGGCCCGATCACTGAAGGACCGGACGCGGGCGGCTGGCAGGTGGAGGCGGTGATCCCCGACGCGGTGGGTCCCGTCGCCGGGGCAACGGACGGGAGCGGCCGCCGATGACAGTGGCCCACGACGAGATCCGGCCGACGACGACCGGCCCCGACGAGAGTGGATGCGATGAGTGAGCAGGCAGCGGGCGCGCAGGGGACACCCTCCGAGCGCCTGAGGGTCGTCGTCGCGGACGACCAGGCAGCCGTGCGCGAACCCCTCGCGGCGGTCCTCGGCCTCGCCGAGGACATCGACGTGGTCGCCGCCGCGGCCGACGGCACCGAGGTCCTCGCGGCGGTCGCGACGGGCCCCGTCCACGTGGTGCTGATGGACCTGCGCATGCCGGTCATGGACGGCATCGACACCACCCGGCGCCTCGCCCAGGAGCACCCGGAGGTCGCGGTGGTGGTGCTGACCACGTTCGCCGACGACGAGTCGATCCTCGCCGCGCTCAGCGCGGGCGCCCGCGGCTACCTGACCAAGAACGCCGGGCGCCAGGACATCCTGCGCGCCATCCGCGCGGCCGCCGCCGGGCAGTCCGTGCTCGACCGGGAGGTCCAGGACCGCCTGCTGGCCACCGTGCGCGGCAGCGCCCCGCCCGCCCAGCCGCTGCCCGCCGACATGACGCCGCGGGAGCGGGAGGTGCTGGCGCTGATCGGGCAGGGGCTGCCGAACCGGGCGATCGCCGAGAAGCTGTTCATCAGCGAGGCCACGGTGAAGACCCACATCAACAACCTCTTCGCCAAGGCCCACATCCGCGACCGCGCGGACGCCGTCCGCCGGGCGCTCGCCGCCGGGCTCGCCTGACCCGTCCCGGGGCGCCGACCGTCTCCCCGGCCCGGGGCCGAATGCCACGGTCGGCCACCCCATCAGCCGGTTCCGCGCACCGGAAAACGATCAAGCTCGTTGACGGGGCGGGGCCGCCGAAGGGCGGTGGTCCCGGGAAGGCGGAGCATGCACAGCACCCTGGTCGCCGTACTGGCCCCCCTGTCGCTCATCGCGGGCGCGGTGGCGGCCACCGCGCGGCTCTGCCCGGAGCGGCGCGAGCGGCCGGGGAGGAGCGAGGCGGGCAGGGTGCCGGGGCAGGCGAGGGTGCCGGACGGCGCGGCGGAGGCGGGTGCGGCCCGCGAGCGCGGCGCCAAGGTCCCCGCCTGCCGCTCCTGAGCGTCCCCGGCCCGGGAGCGCGCCCGGGCGGCGCGGCGCCCTCCGTCCCGAGGTCCGCAGCAACTCCCGTGCCGCGAGGGTGGGTTGTGGGGAGATCCGGTGCCCGGCATTCTTGTACCGCTCATGCCAAGGAGGCGGGGCGGAGGGGGCTGGAGCCGGTGAAGTCGATGCGTACGCACACGCGGTCCACGGGCCGCGCACGCGTGTCCGTGACCGCCCTCGCGGTGCTGGGGGCCCTGGTGGCGGCCCCGGCGCCCGCGCGGGCCGAGCCCACGTTCGCGGTGAAGGTGGACTTCGGGACCGCGACCACCACCCCGGTGTCCGGCTACGTGCTGGACTACGGGCAGCCCTACGGCGCCCGCACCGGAGCGGGCCAGGGCAGCGGACTGACGTACGGCTGGGTCGGGCTGACGAACGCGACCCCGCTGAACCTGGTCGGCAACGGCCGCGACCGGGGCACCGCCGAACCCGACCGGCTGCTCGCCACGCTGATGCACATGCAGCTCCCGGCGGGCTCGGCGGGCGTGCAGACGCCGGGCCGCTGGGAGGCCGCCGTGCCCAACGGCACGTACCGCGTCACCGTCACCACCGGCGACTCCACCGCCGTCAACAGCACCCACGCCCTCCAGGTCGAGGACCAGAACGCCGTCGACGGCTTCGTCCCGACGACCTCCACCCCCTACCGCACGGCCACGGTGTACGCCGACGTGACCGACGGCCGCCTCACCGTCAGCCCGGCCACCGGCACCAACACCAAGATCACCCACCTGACCGTGGACCCGGTCGCCGACGCGTCCCAGCACCCCGAGGTGCGCGCCGTCACCCCCGCCAACACGGCCACCGGCGTCCCGCCCACCAGCAGCATCGTCGCCGACCTGCGCCTGGTCGGCTCCGGCGTGGACGCGGCCTCGCTCTCGTCCTCCACCGTGACGCTCAAGGAGGCGGTCAGCGGCGCGGCGGTCGCCACCCACGTCATCACCTCCGGCGGCGGCGACGTCATCAACGTCTCGCCGACCGCCGGCCTCAAACCGAGCACCCGCTACGTCCTGGCCGTCACCAGCGGGGCCAAGGACCTCGCCGGGCACGCCTTCACGCCCTGGCGCTCGGTGTTCACGACCGGCGCGGGCAGCGGCGGCGGCTCCGTGGCCTTCACCAAGGTCGCCAGCGGCGCCTCGGGCCGCAGCTTCACCTCCGTGACCAAGGGCCCCGACGGCAAGCTGTACGCGGCCACCCTCGACGGCTACGTGATGCGCTGGACCATCGCCGCCGACGGCACCCTCACCGGCGCCCAGACCATCACCGCCGTCCGCGACGACGCCACCGCGCGCGGCCTGCCCGGCGCGCCCGATCGCACCGTCATCGGGCTCGCCTTCGACCCGGCGTCCACGGCCGCCGCACCGGTGCTGTGGATCAGCTCCAACACCATGTACGCGGGCGGCACCCCGAGCGAGCCCGACTTCTCCAGCAGCATCGGCAAGCTGACCGGCGCCTCCCTCGGCACGTACACCGAGGTCGTCTCCCACCTGCCGCGCTCGGTCAAGGACCACGAGACGAACTCCCTCGCCTTCGGGCCCGACGGCGCGCTCTACGTCACCCAGGGGGCCAACAACGCCATGGGCGCCGCCGACGGCGCCTGGGGCAACCGTCCCGAACGCCTGCTCAGCGCCGCCGTGCTGCGCCTGGACCCGGCCAAGCTCCCCGCCACCCTGCCGCTGAACGTGCAGACCGAGGGCGGCGGCAGCTATGACCCGTTCGCCGCGAACGCCCCGCTGACGCTGTACGCCACCGGCGTGCGCAACGCCTACGACCTGGTCTGGCACAGCAACGGGCACCTCTACACGCCCACCAACGGCTCCGCCGCGGGCGGCAACTCCCCGGCCACGCCCTCGCCGCTGCCCGCGTCCTGCGCCAAGCGCGTCGACGCCGCCGCGTCCGGTCCGTACACCGGACCGGCCGTCCCGGCGCTGACGAACAACCCCAACGCGGAGACCGACTACGTCTTCGACGTCAAGAAGAACCGCTACTACGGCCACCCCAACCCGGCGCGCTGCGAATGGGTCCTCGCGGGCGGCAACCCCACCTCGGGCACCGACCCCTTCCAGGCCGCCGCGTACCCGGTGGGCACCCAGCCGGACCGCAACCTCGACCTCGCCGGCATCTACGACGCCGGCCTGCACGCCTCCGCCAACGGGGTCGTCGAGTACCGCTCCGGCACCTTCGGCGGCGCCCTGCGCGGCAAGCTCCTGGTGGTGCGCTACTCCAGCGGCCAGGACATCGCCGTCTTCGGCGTCGACGCCCAGGGCCGCCTCGCCGCTCCAGTCACCGGCACCACCGGCATGACCGGCTTCCAGCAGCCGCTGGACGTCACCGAGGACACCGCGAACGGCAACCTGTACGTCACCGAACTGGGCGCCAACCGCATCACGCTGCTCCGCCCGAACCCGGCGGGCTGACCCACCGCACCCCCCGAGCGCCCCGTCGGCCGGTCCACGCGCTCTGCCCGGCCGACGGGGCTTCCTGCTGCGCGCCTCCGGCGCCCTCCGCCGGCGACGCACCCGTTCAGTGAGAGGGTCTCACGTTCACAATTGACGCTCGCCGCAAGAGAGTTATAGCTTCTCACTGTCACGAGAACGGCTAACTCACCTCCCGGGAGCCCGACATGCCCACCCGTGCCCGCGCCCGACGCCGCTCCGCCCTGCTCACGGTCCCGCTGGCCCTGGCGGCCCTCTCGACGGCCGCCCCCGCCCAGGCCCACCCGGCGCCCGCGCTCACCTGCCGGGGCCAGGGCGTCGACCCGGCCGCCAAGATCCGCTACCGCACCGAGGCGTTCGTCGCCGCGTCCGCGTCCGAGGTCTGGCGGCTGCAGACGGACGTGGCGCGGTGGCCCGCCTGGCAGTCCACGGTGACCAGTGCGAAGCGCCTCGACCCGGGGCCGCTGCGGCCCGGCTCCCGGTTCCGCTGGACCACCCCCGTGCCCGAGACGCCGACGACCCCCGCGACGACGCTGGTCATCACCTCGACCGTCCACCAGGCCCGCCCCGGCCGGTGCGTCCGCTGGTCCGGCCCGGCCGTCGGCGACGGCCTGCGCATCGACCGGGGCGTCCACGTCTGGACGTTCACCCCGGTACGGGGAGGGGTCGTCGTCCGTACGGAGGAGACCTGGTCCGGGGCCCAGGTGGAGGCCGACCCGGAGACGTCCCGCGGGTACCTCGCGCAGGGCCTCGACCTGTGGCTCGCCGACCTGAGGAAGACGGCCGAAGCGCGCGCCTGAGACGGCCGAGGCGCGCAGGTGAGACGGCCGAAGCGCGCATCTGAGACGGCCGAACCGTGCACCCGGGGCGGCCGGGGCACGCCCCTGAACGGGTGGAGTGCGCCACTTCGCACGTTTGGCCCGGGCCGGCCAGGGCGGCCGCACGGGCAGCCAACCAGGCAGCGGAACTGTGCGAGGAGCGCCATGACCACCTTCGTCATCACCGTCCCGGGCACGTTCACCGGGGATGTCGCCGACACCGCACGAGACTCCCTGCGGCGCCGACTGCTCCCGCAGCACTCGCAGGTCAGCGAGGATGAGGGGCTCGACCTGCTGACGGTGAACGACGACGACACCTTCTGCGTCCGCCTCGAGGTGGAGGCCGCCGACCGCTACGAGGCCGAACTGGACGCCGTACGGACCGTCGAGCGCGCGCTGGCGGACACCGGCATCGCCTCCGGCGACGCACCGCTGGGGCCGCCCGCGGTCACCGGCATCGACAGCGACATCTGACACCGGGGCCGATCCGCGGGGCCGTTTCCTGCCGCTTCATGTCGTGTCGTGACGGGTTGGTGACCTGGAAGTTCCCGCATGGCGCGACCATCTGTCCGCTCACCGAAGCTTTTTGTTCTCTCTTGGCACGTGCATGCCCCCTACATGAGACGTTCCTGACAAGAGTGGGGCCCCGCACCCGTGGGGCGATCAGCCCCGCGGGAACGGTCAACACCTCATAGCAGGGGGTTACATGAGAACGAGCCGCACTTGGCGGCGCACCGGCGTGGGCGTGGCGGTCACACTGCCCCTCCTCGCCGGCACGCTCGCCCTCGGCATACCGTCCGCCCAGGCGGCGGATCCCGTACCGAGCGGCCGCGCCGCCCTGGCGGGCACCAAGCCCGCGTGGGCCACCGGCTCCGCGGACCAGGGAGCCACCGCGGCCGGGAACTCCGTCCAGGCCCGGGTCTTCCTGGCGGGCCGGGACGCGAAGGGCCTCGACGCGTACGCCGCGGCGGTGTCCGACCCGTCGTCGTCCCTGTACGGGAAGTACCTCGCGCCGCAGGCCGCGCAGGCCCGCTTCGGGGCGACGCGGGCGCAGATCGACGCGGTCACCGCGTGGCTGAAGTCCTCCGGACTGACCGTGACGGGCGCCAACCAGCACTACGTCACCGTCACCGGCGACGTCGCGTCCGCACAGCGCGCGTTCGCGGTACGGATGCACAACTACCGCAAGGGCAAGCACACCTACCGCGCGCCCGCGCAGACGGCCTCCGCGCCCCGGGCGCTGAAGGACGCGGTCCTCACGGTCACCGGCCTGGACAACGCGCCGCACACCGCGACGCACCACGAGGAGCTGCCCCCGCCCGGACCGGGCTTCCGCAACTCGGGTCCGTTCTCCTCGTACTTCGGCTCCAACACCGCCAAGTCGGCGCCGAGCGCCTACGGTTCCAAGGCGCCGTACGCGATCAAGGGCTACACCGGCAAGCAGCTCCGCTCCGCCTACGGCGCGGGCGGCTACACCGGCAAGGGCGTCACGGTCGCCATCACCGACGCCTTCGCCTCGCCGACGATCGCGAAGGACGCCTCGACCTACGCCGCCCGCAACGGCGACAAGCCGTACAAGCGGGGCCAGTTGACGCAGGTCACCCCGGCTGACTACAACCACACCGAGGACTGCGACGCGGCCGGCTGGTACGGCGAGGAGACCCTCGACGTCGAGGCGGTGCACGCGGTCGCCCCGGACGCGAACGTCGTCTACGTGGCCGGCGCGTCCTGCCAGGACGCGGACCTGCTCGACGCCCTGAACAAGGTCGTGGACGGCCGTCTCGCCGACATCGTCTCCAACTCCTGGGGCGACATCGAGGCCAACGAGACCCCGGACGTGGCCGCGGCCTACGACCGTACGTTCAAGCTGGGCGCGATCGAGGGCATCGGCTTCTACTTCTCGTCCGGCGACAACGGCGACGAGGTCGCCAACACGGGCAAGAAGCAGGTCGACACCCCGGCCAACTCCGCCTGGGTGACCGCCGTCGGCGGCACCGCCCTCGCGGTCGGCAAGGGCGACAAGTACCAGTTCGAGACCGGCTGGGGCACCGTCAAGGCGAACCTGTCGGCCGACGGCAAGAGCTGGACGGACTTCCCCGGCGCGTTCACCTCGGGCGCGGGCGGCGGCACCAGCGCCACCGTGGGCCAGCCGTTCTACCAGCGCGGCGTCGTCCCGGACTCGCTGGCCAAGGCCAACGGCGCGACCCGGATGCGGACCGTGCCGGACATCGCCGCGGTCGCCGACCCCAACACCGGCTTCCTGGTCGGCCAGACGCAGAGCTGGCCGGACGGATCGGTGAAGTACGACGAGTACCGCATCGGCGGCACCTCGCTGGCCGCCCCGGTCATCGCGGGCGTCCAGGCGCTGGCGCAGCAGGCGCGCGGCTTCTCGATCGGCTTCGCCAACCCGTCGATCTACGCCCGCTACGGCACCCGGACCTACCACGACGTCACGGACCACCCGCTGGGTGCCCGCGGCATCGCCGAGGTCCGGGTGGACTTCGCCAACAGCGTGGACGCCTCCGACGGCCTGCTGACCTCGCTGCGCACGCTCGGCCGGGACAGCTCGCTCAAGGCGGTCAGGGGATACGACGACGTGACGGGTGTCGGCACGCCGGCCCCGGGCTACGTCACCTCGTACCGCCTGCCCCACCGGGGTCACTGACGGCCCCCGGCCACCGGGCGGGGAGCGCCCGCCCGCCCCTCGCCCGGTAGCCACCGCGACGCTCCGGACCCCGCCGCTCTCCCGGCGGGTCCGGGGCTTCGCCGTGCCCCGCGAAAACCAGTGTCCCGACGGCGTATGCGCAGGTGAGAATGGTTCCTCACCCACCAGGAGGAACCATGAGCCAGGCATCCCTGACTCTCGATTCGCTGCTGCCCGCACCCGAGCTGGCCGCCGCGATCAAGGACGGGCACGTCACCCGCAAGACCCACCCCGAACTGCCGCTGTCGATCTACACGTACACGCGTGCGTGCCAGTACGAGCGGGTCTGGAACCGGGTCACCACGCGCTGCCGCGGACTCGTCGCCGACGACGTCACCGGCGAGATCGTCGCCCTGCCGCTGCCCAAGTTCTTCAACGTGGGTGAGCACGAGAGCGGGCAGCCCTACGCGCCCGCGCTCCCCGACGAGCCCTTCGAGGTCTACGACAAGGTCGACGGCAGCCTCGCCGTCGTCTTCCACTACGCCGGCCGCTGGCGCGCCGCGTCCAAGGGCTCCTTCACCAGCGCCCAGGCCACCTGGGCGCAGCTGCGGCTCGACGCCCGCGACACCTCCGCGCTCACGCCCGGCACCACGTACCTGGCCGAGGCCGTCTACCCGGAGAACCGCATCGTCGTGAACTACGGCGACCGGCGCGACCTGGTCCTGCTGGCCGCCTTCGGCCCGGACGGCACCGAGGTGCCGCTGGCGCACGCCGCCGGCCACTGGGCGGCGGTGGGGTCCGTGGTGCGCACCTGGCCCGCCATGCCGCTCGACGAGCTCCTCGCCCTCACCGAGTCCAACACGCTGCCCGGCGGCGGGACGGCCACCGGCACCGACGCGGAGGGCTTCGTGCTGCGGTACGCCTCCGGGCTCCGCGCCAAGGCCAAGATCAGCGAGTACGTGCGCCTGCACAAGGTGCTGACCGGCGTCACCGAGCGGGACATCTGGCGCGCCCACGGCATCCAGCGCTTCGCCGGCACGTCCGTCAAGCGCCTCGCCCAGGGCCTGGGCTGCTCGGTCGCCGAGCTGTCCGGCGTCACCTCGCGGGGCGGCCGTCCGCTGGACGCGCTCCTGGAGCAGGTGCCCGACGAGTTCGACCACTGGGTGCGCGGCGTGGTCGCCGCCCTGGAGGACGAGGCCGCGGCCCGCGAGCGGGCCATCGACGAGGCGTACGCGCCGCTCGCCCATCTGGCGGCCGACCGGGGGGCCTTCGCGCGCGCGGTCAAGGCGCTGCCCGCCGCCCCCGAGGTACGGTCGGCGCTGTTCCTGCGGCTCGACGGACGCCCGACCGACCTGTACGTGTGGCGCTCCGTCCGCCCCGAGACCGCCGTACCTTTCACCACCGACGTGGAGAGCTGACCCGTGCACGAAGTACACGTCATGACCGGGCTCCCCGCCTCCGGCAAGACCACCGCCGCCCGCCGGCTCCAGGAGGAGTCCGGGGGCCGGATGCGCCGCGTCAACCTCGACGACCTGCGCGGGATGCTGGACGTCCCTGACCCCGAGCGGCGCCGCTCGCACGCCCACGAGCAGACCGTCCTCGACATCCAGGACGCCGCCGTGCGTTCGGCCGTCGAGGGCGGCTTCGACGTCGTCGTGGACAACACCCACCTCACGCCGCACATCCCCCGGCGGCTGAAGGCGGCCGTCGTCGGCCTCGACGCCCGGTTCGTGGTCCACGACTTCACCGATGTACCGCTGGAGGAGTGCCTGCGGCGGGACGCCGCGCGCGAGCGGCCCGTCGGCGAGGAGATCATCCGCATCCTGGCCGACAAGCACGCCAAGGCGGTACGGGGCGGCTGGAGGCTCACCTCCGAGTGGCTGGAGGCGCGCCCCGCCGCCACCCCGTACGTCCCGGACCCGGCGCTCCCCCCGGCCGTCCTCTGCGACATCGACGGCACGCTGGCGCTGCGCGGCGACCGCGGCCCCTACGACTTCGGCCGCTGCGACGAGGACCAGCTCAACGCCTCGGTGTCCGGTGCGCTGCGGGCCTTCCGGCGCGCCGACGGCGACACGATCGTGCTGCTCTCGGGGCGCAGCGAGGACCACAGGGCGCTGACGGAGGCGTGGCTGGCCCGCCACGAGGTGCCCTACGACGAGCTGTGGATGCGCGCCTCGGGCGACGGCCGCAGCGACGACGTCGTGAAGGCGGAGCTGTTCGACGCCCACGTGCGCGACCGGTACGCCGTCCGGCTCTCCCTGGACGACCGCGACCGGGTGGTCGCGCTCTGGCGCCACATCGGCCTGCCGACCTGGCAGGTCAACTACGGAAACTTCTGAGCGGGCGCGCGCGGAGAGTCATCGACGGCCCCGATCCGGGGCCGGTTGGACGCGGAGAGTGACAAAGGTGTCGCTGAGCCGAACCGACGCACGATATGACAGCCCCGAAGACGGGACAGTTGTGCCGTTCACAGGGTAGAACAGTGCTGGGCACCGTCCGGCGACGGACGGTCCCGTACACACACCAGCCGGTTTTCCGGCGATATCGAAGGATTCAGAGCATGGCCAGCGGCACCGTGAAGTGGTTCAACTCCGAGAAGGGCTTCGGCTTCATCGCCCAGGACGGCGGCGGACCGGACGTCTTCGCGCACTACTCCAACATCTCCGGCAACGGCTACCGCGAGCTCGTCGAGGGCGAGCCGGTGACGTTCGACGTGACCCAGGGCCAGAAGGGCCCGCAGGCCGAGAACATCGTGCGCGGCTGACAACGACAACAGCATCCGTCCCGTGACGGCCGCCTTGCAGCGCGTCCGTACGTGAGCAGGGCGGAGCAACTCGGTAGCTCGCTGGGCTCATGACCCAGAGGCGGCAGGACCCCGGTCCCGCTCCCGCTACGAGAAGACGAGGGGCCCGGCACCAGCCGGGCCCCTCGTTCGTTCCCCGGGCGCCCCGCGGGACCGCCCACCACCTTGAACACCCCTTGACCGGCGGACGCCCCGGGGACTGACACACTCCTCCCCATGCCCACCCGGATACGCATGGGGCTGCTCGGCGCCGCAGCCGTCGCCCCCGCCGCCCTCCTCGCCCCCGCCCGGCGCGACCCGCGCGTCACCGTGACGGCGGTCGCCGCGCGCGACCGGGCCCGGGCCGACGCGTTCGCCCGCAAGCACGGGATCCCGCGGGTCCACCACGGCTACGAGGACCTCCTCGCCGACCCGGACGTGGACGCCGTCTACGTCCCGCTGCCCAACGGGCTGCACGCGGACTGGACGCTGAAGGCGCTCGCGGCGGGCAAGCACGTCCTGTGCGAGAAGCCCTTCACCGCCAACGCCGCCGAGGCGGAGCGGGTCGCCGACGCCGCCCGGGCCGCCCACGAGCGCAGTGGCCTGGTCACCATGGAGGCCTTCCACTACCGCCACCACCCGCTCGCCGCCCGCATGCGCGAGATCGTCGACGGCGGTGAGCTCGGGACACTGCGCAGGGTCGAGGCCGAGGTCTGCTTCCCGCTGCCCCGCTTCGGCGACATCCGCTACTCCTACGAACTGGCGGGCGGCGCCACCATGGACGCGGGCTGCTACGCCGTGCACGTCCTGCGCCTGCTGGGGCCCGGCGAGCCCGAGGTCACCTCCGCACGGGCCCTCACGCTGCGCGGGGAGCCCCGCATCGACCGCGCGATGACCGCCCAACTGGCCTTCGACGACGGTACGACCGGTGGCGTCCGCGCCTCGATGTGGTCCCGCCGGCTGCTCTCGATCAGGGCGCGCGCCACCGGTGACGACGGCGCCCTCGACGTCACCAACTTCCTGATGCCGCACGTGTACCACCAGCTCACCGTCCGCCGTCCCGGCGGGCGGGGCGGCCGGGTCGTGCGCCGGGAGCGGCTGGCCCGCCGCCCGTCGAGCTACGACCACCAGCTGTCCGCGTTCGCGGCGGCGGTGCTGGACGGCGCACCGGTCCTGACGTCACCCGAGGACGCCGTGGCCAACCTGCGCGTACTGGACGCGATCTACCGGGCGAGCGGCCTGCCCGTACGCGGAACGCCGTGACGTCCGTACGCGCGTGGGCCCGGGAGCCCTGAGGGGCGGCCGGGACGCGCCCTTCCGGAATATGCCCGCCGCGCCATCGCCGGGGCCCCGACCAGCCGAACCGGTCACACTGGGGTGGTGACACGGAACTTGCACCCGGAAGCAGGGCTGTTCGTCGGCCGCCACCGCGAACTGCGCGCCCTGGCCCAGGCACTTGAGGACCACCGGCTGATCACCGTCAGCGGTCCCGGCGGAACGGGGAAGTCCCGGCTGGTGCGCCGAAGGGTGGAACTGTCCCTGCCCGGCTTCGACACCGTCTGCTGGGCCGACCTGTGGCCGTTACGCGACGAGGGGCTGATAGCGGCCGCCGTCGCCGAGGCGTGCGACCTGGCCGACCACTCGCCCCGGCCGCCCGTCGAAGCCGTCACCTCCTGGATCGGCCGTCGCCGCCTGCTGCTGGTCCTCGACTCCTGCGAGCACCTCACCGAGGGCTGCCGCCGCCTGGTCGGGACGCTGCTCGACCGGTGCCCCCGCCTCACCGTCCTCACCACCAGCCGCGAGGCCCTGGAGCTCAAGGACGAGTACGTCATCCACCTGGAGCCGCTGCCGCCTCGGCGCGAGGGCGTGGAACTCTTCCTGGCCCGCGCCGCCGAGGCGGGCCACCGGCCGCTGGACCGCGCCGAGCACGAGCTGGCCCTGGAGCTCTGCGCCCACCTCGAAGGGCTGCCGCTGGCCCTGGAGCTCGCCGCCGCGCAGCTCGCGGACAGCACCCTCGCCACCGCTGTGCGCGGAGCCGGCCGGCGGCTGGACCTGCCGCACGCCACCGGACCGTGCGCCCCGGAGCACCACCGGGCGCTGCGCAGCGCGGTGGGCTGGAGCCATCAGCTGTGCAGCCCGCCCGAACGCCTGCTGTGGGCCCGACTCGCCGTCGTGCGCGGCCCGTTCGACGCGGACGCGGCCGTCGCGGTGGCGTCCGGCGGCCCGCTCGCCCGGGAGGAGGTGCCGGGCGCCCTGGAGGCCCTCGTCCGCAAGTCCGTGGTCAACCCGCTGCCCGACGGCCGCTACCGCATGCTCGACACGCTGCGCGAGTACGGGGCGATGTGGCTCGACGAACTCGGCGAGGCCGAGCAGGCCGCCGACCGGCACGCCGCCCACCACCTGGAACGCGCGCGGCACGCCGACGGCGCGTGGTCGGGCCCGGAGCAGATCGCCGCGTACCGGATGATCGCCGACAGCCACCTCGACCTCTGCGCGGCCCTCGACCACCTGCTCGCGCGGCGCCCCGCCGAGGCCCTGGAGCTGGCCGGCCTCATCGCCTTCTTCTGGACCTGCTGCGGCCATCTGCACGAGGCCCAGAGCTATCTGGAGCGGGCGCTGGCCGCCGACAGCGCCTCCGACGCGCCCCGCGTACAGGCGCTGTGGGCACTCGGGCTCACGTACATCCTCCAGGGCGACTACGCGGCCGGGCACGGCGTCGCGTCGGCCTGTCTGCACGAGGCGCGCACCGCGCGCGACGCGCGGGGATTGCTGAAGGCCGCCTACCTGCACGGCCTCAGCGACCTCCTCAAGGGACGGCCCGAGCGTGCGCTGGAGCGCGTGGACGCCCTGCTGCCGCCGGCCGCCGCGGGGGCGTCCACGGACGGCGTGCCGGAGCTGCCGGGCCCGCCGGCGGGCGACGGGCCCGAGGACGCCGCCGCGCTCATGTGCCGGCTGGTCCGCGTGTTCGCGCTCACCGCCGGCGGACGGCTGTCCGAGGCGCGGCAGGAGGCGGAGGCGCAGCGCTGGCGTTCGGTGATCCAGGGCGAGCACTGGGCCCGCTCCTACCTGGACTACCAGCTCTGCCTCATCGCGCTGTTCCAGGACCGCCCCGAGGAGGCGATCCGGCACGCGCGGCAGATGCTCGCCTCCAAGCAGCAGATCGGGGACCGGTTCGGCATCGCGCTCGGCCTCGACGTGCTGGCCACCGCCCTGGCCGCCAGCGGTCGCGCCCACCAGGCCGCGCTGGCCTTCGGCGCGGGGCTGCGCTACTGGGAGTGCGTGGGCCACCCGCAGCGGGGCACGCCCGAGGTGGGCCTGCTGCGCGACCGCGCCGAGCGGACCGCGCGCGCGGCCCTGGGCAACGCCCGCTACGACCGGGCCTTCCGCACCGCCGGGGAGGCGCCCCTGCGGACCGCGCTGGAGCTGGCCGCCCGGGAGGACGACGGCTGACGACGGGACGAGCCCCGCCCCTTCGCCCATGAGGAGGCGGGGCTCTGTCCCCCCTTCCGGTGAGGGGCGTCCCGCGGATGCGCCCGGCATTCCCGGGCCGTGGCCCGTCGATGACACGGCACTGAGTTATCCGCGAATAACGCTGTGCTACGCTGCCGGAGTTGCAGTCGTGGTACCCATGAACTTAAGTGCGCCTCACGGGAACGCTTCTCGTAGGGCGCACTGTTTGTTGTCCGGACATCTCCGGATGGGGCCTCTGCCTACAGAAGGAGAAAGTCATGGCACAGGGAACCGTGAAGTGGTTCAACTCGGAAAAGGGCTTCGGCTTCATCGAGCAGGACGGCGGCGGCCCGGACGTCTTCGCCCACTACTCGAACATCGCCACCCAGGGCTTCCGTGAGCTGCAGGAGGGCCAGCGCGTGTCCTTCGACGTCACGCAGGGCCAGAAGGGCCCGCAGGCGGAGAACATCGTTCCCGCCTGATTTCGGACGCTCTCGTCCTCGACCGGGGTCCGCACCGTCACGGTGCGGGCCCCGGCTCGTTTCCGGACGGGTGAGGTGCGCGATACCGGCTACCGCCGATCGGATCGTACGGCTAATGTCTGCGGGGACATCGCGTGCCGGTCACCGACTGGGTGAGGCATGGAGGTGTCGGGACATGCCCTCGGAGGCATTCCTTGTCAGTCGAGTTGAACCACACGATCGTCCACGCCCGGGACAACCGGGAGTCCGCCGAATTCTTCGCCGGCCTGCTGGGGCTCGAAATCACCGCTGAGTGGGGCCCGTTCGTCGCGGTCGCCCTGGCCAACGGCGTCACGCTGGACTTCGCCGCCATCCCCGCGGAGCTCATCACACCGCAGCACTACGCCTTCCTCGTCTCGGAGGAGGAGTTCGAGGCCGCGTACGCGCGGATCCGGGAGCGCGGCATCGAGCACTACGCCGACCCGCACAAGCGGCAGCCGAACGCGATCAACCGCAATGACGGCGGTCGCGGGGTGTACTTCATGGACCCGGCGGGCCACGCCATGGAACTGATCACGGTGCCGTACGGCGGCCGGCCCGGGGCGTAGTCACCTGACCGCGGCCGGGGGCGTGAGCCGTGGCGCACGCCCCCGGCCCGTTCGGTGCGGCAGGTCTTGACGGCCTTGCTGACAAGCAGTCTCCTAAGGGGTAACCGCCGGTAACGTCGTCGACGTGAACAGGATGGCCCCGATGACCGCAGCCACCGCCACCGTGCCCCCGGCCGCTCTGAGCGACGCGCTCGGCGCCCTGCGTGACCGCGAGCACACCGCCCAGCGCCTGCTCCAGGCCTCGGCACGCCACTCCTTCGACCCCGACACCGAGCTGGACTGGGACGCCGACTGGGTGGAGGGCAAGTGGTTCACCCCGCCGGAGCTGTGCTCCCTGTACGGGACACCGCTGTGGGACGGGATGAGCCCTGAGCAGCGCATGGACCTCTCCCGGCACGAGGCCGCCCAGGTCGCCGCCTCCGGCATCTGGTTCGAGACGATCCTGATGCAGCTCCTGGTCCGCCACGCCTACGACTGCGACCTGACCAGCGGGCACGTGCGCTACGCGCTCACCGAGATCGCCGACGAGTGCCGGCACTCGATGATGTTCGCCCGGCTCGTGGACAAGATGGCCACCCCCGACTACGCCCCGCGCCCGCTCGACCACCAGCTCGGCCGCGTCCTGAAGACCGCGAGCACCGCCACCGTCACCTTCGCGGCGGCCCTGTGCGTGGAGGAGATCCTCGACTGGAACCAGCGGCTCACCTTCTCCGACGAACGCGTCCAGCCGCTGCTGCGCGGCGCCACCCGCATCCACGTCGTCGAGGAGGCCCGGCACGTCCGCTACGCCCGCGAGGAGCTGCGCCGCCAGCTGGTCGCCGCGCCGCGCTGGGAGCGGGCGGTGGTGCGCCTGGTGACGGCCGAGGTCATCCTCGCCGTGATGCGCACCCTCGGCCACCCGCGCGTGTACGCCGCCGTCGGCCTCGACCCGCGGCTGGCCGCGCAGGTGGCGCGCCAGAGCCCGCACCGCCGCCTGGTGCTCCAGCGCAGCGCCGAGCGCGTGGTCGCCTTCTTCACCGAGATCGGTGTCATCCGCGGCGCGACCGTACGCGCCGCCTGGCGCAGGGCCCAGCTGCTGCCCTGAGGCACCGGCCGGCGCCCCGGTCGTCAGCCGAGCGGAACGGGGGCGAGCCCCGCCGTCATCAGGCGCCTGGGCGCGCCCGTGCCGTCCGCCGGCAGGGTGTACAGGTCCGCGCCGAAGTCGCCGGGCAGCGAGTACGCGACCGTGCGGTCGTCCAGCCAGACGGCCTGGTCGTCCACGCTGCGCCGCTCTGCGAGCGCGGTCTCGCGCAGGGTGCGCAGGTCCAGCGCGTACGGGCGCCACGGGGCGTCGGCGGGGGCGCCCGCGACGCGCTTCTTGTAGACGATCCGGGTCTCGTCGGGGGAGAGGGACGGGCACTCGACGTTCCGGTGGAGCGTCGTCACCGAACGCGCGACCAGGTCGCCGCGCACCAGGTAGGTCGCGCCGCCGGTCGCCATGGTCGCGTAGAAGTGCCGGTCGTCGCGGGAGAAGGTGACGCCCCAGAAGTTGGTGTCCGCGGCGTGGTGGATCCTGCCGTCCTTCACGACCTCGAACTCTTCGAGCGAGGAGGTGAGCCGGCCGGTGCGGGTGTCCAGGACGGCCGTACGGGTGGAGAAGTTCGTCCCCGCGTACGAGTCGCCGCCGACGAACACCGTCCACGCCGCGAACCGGCCCGACGGGGAGACCCGGGCCCGGCTGGGGATGCCGGGCAGCGGGTAGTGCGCCCCCTCCTTGAGCCCGGCGTCCAGGACCACCGCGCGGTAGGTGTCACCGACCGCGCCGTGCCGGGCCTGGAGGCAGATCCCGGTGCCGCCCGCCGCGTGGAAGCGCAGGCACTTCACGCCGGACGCGGTGCGCCCGCCACCGGGCGCGGCGGCGGGGACGCTGACCAGCTCGTCGCGGTGCGGCCCCCAGGCCATGTTGCGGAAGACGATCCGGCGGCCGCCGCCGGGGGAGAGGGAGATCAGCCCGTCCGTCACGGCCGGACCGCCCGCCTGGGGCCGGTCCTTCTCGGCGGCCCGGTCCGAGGCGTGCAGCAGCGACGCGGTGGCGACGCCGCCCAGCAGGACGACCGCGACCAGCAGGACGAGGACCTTCAGGCGCAGGGTCATGCGGAACGCTCCTCGGAGTTCGCGGGTGAGGGGACGTCGCCCCGCATCGGTACGGCGGGGCGCAGGGCGAGCGCCCCCGTGGCGCACACCACGAGCAGCGCGGTCGCCGTGCCGAGCGCCGTCCGGTCGCCCCACGCGGTCCACGCCGCGCCGAAGCCGATCGAGCAGGCGAACCGGGCCAGCGCCTGGCCCGTCTGGACCAACGCGAGCCCGGAGGAACGCAGTTCGGCTGGTACGGGACCGGCGGCCGCGGCCATCAGCACCCCGTCGGTGGCCGCGTAGAACGCGCCGTGCAGGGCCAGCACCAGATAGGGCAGGGCGTCGCCCCGCCAGCCGGTGAGCAGCGCCGCGTACACGCACAGCAGCGCGACGTGCCCGCCGAGGAAGACCCGCCAACCGCCCACCCGGTCGGCCAGCCGGCCCAGCGGGACGGCGAGCAGCAGGAAGGCCGCCGCGGTGCCCAGCGGCAGTAGCGCGAACCAGCGGTCGCTGACGCCGAGGCGCCGCTGGAGCAGCAGGTAGACGAACGAGTCGCTCACCGTGGCGAGGCCCAACAGGACCGCGCAGAGGGCGAGTCGGCGCACCTCGCGCACTCGCAGCAGGGCCAGCGCGGCCTTCAGCGAGGCGCGCGGGGCGCCCTGTCCTTCAGCAGTGGCGCGGGCGGGGGCGGGCCGCGCGGGGCGCGACGGCACGAAGAGCAGCAGCACGAGCACGCCGAGCAAGGCCACGCAGAAGCTGACCGTGAACACCGCGTCGTAACCGTCCACCGCCTGACGCAGGATCAGGAAGGCGACCAGCGGACCGAGCAGGGCCCCGGCCGTATCCATCGCGCGGTGCACGCCGAACGCCCTGCCCCGGGACTCCCCGGGCGACGCCAGCGAGATCAGGGCGTCGCGCGGCGCGGTGCGCAGCCCCTTGCCGGTGCGGTCCACGGCGAGCACGGCCGCGATCGCCGGGAGCGAACCGGCCAGCAGCAGAAGGGGTTTGCACAGCGCGGAGAGCCCGTATCCGAGCACCGCGACCGGCTTGTGGCGTCCGCCGCGGTCGGCCAGGTGCCCGCCCACGAGCCGGACGAGGGCGCTCGCCCCGTTGTACACGCCGTCCAGGAGCCCGAAGCCGAGCGGTGAGAGGCCGAGGCCCGCCACCAGGTACAGCGGGAGCACGGCCGTGACCATCTCCGAGGAGACGTCCGTGACCAGGCTGACCGTGCCGAGCGCGAACACGGTGGGTGCGAGGGCGGACCGCCGCCCGGAGCGGGTGCTCCGGGCGGCGGGCGCGGCCGTCGCGGGGGTGCTGCGACTGTCCGCTACGTACACGTCACGACGTCCAGATGCCCGTGATCGGGGACGCGTTGGCGGCCTGTCCCGCGTGCGCGGTGCCGTACATGTCCTCGATGGTGCGCAGGAGGCTGTAGTGGTTGTACGTGGTCGAGGACGACGCGCCGGGGGTGACCGGCTGGCCGTACAGGACCGTGGCGATGCGGTTGCCCGCGAGCCTGTTGTCCTCGTCGAAGGTCACGGCGAGGACGCTGTTGTGGGTCTTCGCCCAGGTCGCGTACGCGCCCAGGTTGTTCTTCAGCCAGGTGTCACCGGTGCCGACCGAGCAGTCGTGCATGTCGCTGCACAGGTTCGGCACGACGAAGGACACCTGCGGCAGCTTCGTGTAGTCGGTGGGGAACTGCGCGAAGGTGTACGCCGACGAGGTCGGGACGTTGGAGAAGCCGAACCACGGGTTGTGCTTGCGGGCGTACTTGCCGCTGCTGCACGTGGTCGAACCCTGGCTGGGCAGCGTCTCGTTGTAGCTCGCCCAGGTCTTGCCCTTGGCGATGAGCTCCGAGGCCAGGTTGGGCTGCGACGAGAAGCCCGGGGTGTAGCAACTGTCGTCGGTGATGCCCTGGGTGGACCCGGAGAACAGCGCGAAGTAGTTCGGCTGGCTCGGGTGCGTCTGGGCGTACGACGCCGTCAGGTTGGCCCCGCCCGACTTGAGCGAGTTGATGTACGGGGCGCTGGAGCTGCCGATCACCTGGTTGTAGGCGTGGTTCTCGAAGACCACGACGACCACGTGGTCGGGGGTGGGCACGGTCGCGGCGGCCCGGGCCGACGAGGTGCCGCCGAGCCCGGCCCACAGGCCTGCGGAGGCGGCCGCCAGGCCGAGTGCGGAAAGAAGGGCGGTGCGGCGTTTGCTGGACGCGCCGGACACGGCTACCTCCGGGGGTAAGGGGGGTGGGGGCGGTGCATGCGAAGGCTAGGAGCCCACGGGTGACCCCGGAAGTGTTGTCATGCAAAGAACAAGGAAACGTCGGATGGCCCCTTCGTGTGCACGTGTCACTCGGCGGCCGCGGAAGCCTCGTGCCGCGTCGGGTTCAGGCGCCCGTGTGCAGGTGGGAGGCCCACAGGGACGGGGTCCTCGGGTAGCGGTCCCGTACCGCCCTGATGGCGTGGTGCAGGGCGGTCGCCGACCGGTCGGGGTCGAACGGTCCGGACGGGCCCTCCGCCAGCTGCGCGTAGAAGGACTCCGCGATCGTGACGGCCAGGCGGTCGTCGATCGGCCACAGGGTGGCCACGACGTGCGGGAACCCGGCGAGCTGGAACGCCCCGGCGAGGTGGATGGACTCGTCGAGCAGGTCCGCCCGGCCGGGGTCGGCGGTGCCGCAGGCGGAGAGGAAGGCCAGCCGCGCGCGGCCGAGGCTGACCCGGGCCAGGGCGGCGACGGTCAGCGGCGCGCTCGCGTGGTCGTGCAGGAACAGCCGGCTCAGGGAGGGGTCGGTGCGGTCGCCGACCGCGTGGCAGGCGAAGTGGGCGACGGCGCACTCGGGCAGCCGCGCCAGGACCGCGGCCAGGGTGGGGGTGCGGTCCGCGGGTGGGGCCGGGGCGCCCGCGCCGGGGTCGGGTGCGGGCTCGGTCAGCAGCGTCGGGCGGGGCAGCAGTGCGGCGAGGCGGCGGGCTTCCTCGGGGACGTACGGCAGTCGCGCGAGGCCGGGGGTGGTCGGCATGGCGACGATCAGCGACCTCAGGTCCCCGGTGTCCAGGGGGCGGGGGCGCCGGGCGTGGCGCAGGGCGCGGACCGTGGGCGTGTACGAGGAGACGACCCGGTCCAGGACCGTACGGCCGTGCGGCCCCTGCCCCGGGGACGCGTGGTGTCCCGCGGCGTGCAGGGGCAGCAGCCCGAGCATGCCGCCGGGAGCCCACCACAGCCGGGGCAGCTCGGGGCCGGCGGGCCGGAGCTCGTCGGCCAGGGCGGACAGGACCGGTTCGGCGGCGGCGTCCCACAGCCAGGCGAGGACCCGGCACAGCGTCCGCTGGGCATCGACGCGCCGGCCGTCCGGGGCGGTCGTCTCGGCCAGCGCCTCGTGGAAGGCGTTCACCTGCTCGACGACGGCCTTCTCGGTGAGCAGGGGCAGCGGGCAGGAGGTGACGCCGTCGCGCGTGAGCAGGAGCGCGTCGCTGCGGTAGCGGCTGATGTTGAAGGTCACCACCGGTCCCTGCGCCGCCTCGGCCCGGAGCTCGTCGAGCGTGGGCGGCAGCCCGAAGGCGGCGAACCCCTCGCAGGCGCGGATGCGGACCAGCAACGCCTCCAGCTCCCCGGCCGGTTCGTGGCGCGCGCGGCGGCGCGGGCCCGCGTGGTCCGGTGGCTCCGGCAGGTCTCCCGCCGATGCGCTCTGGTCCCGGACGGCGCCCTGGTCCTGGTCCAGCAGGGCCCGCAGCGCGCGGAAGCGCTCGGCCAGGTCCGGGTGTTCCTCGTCGAGGTCGGTCAGGTCGCCGCGGGTCTCCAGCGCCTGGGACAGCAGCACGGCACGTCCCGCCTCCGCGAGCCGCAGCGCCCGCGCCGGCCGCTCCCGGGCGTCGACGGTGGGGTCGGCGAGCGCCAGGGAGGCCGCTTCGGCGGCCAGGCCCGGGGCGAGCGCGCCGAGGACGTACTGCTGGTCACCGCGTTCGAGGCGGCGCGGCGCCAGTTCGGGCAGCAGCAGGACCGCCTGTTCCAGGAGGCGGGCGGCGAGGGCCGGGTCCGAGTCGGCCGCCCACCGCGCCGCCTCGCGCGCCGTCAGGACGCGCAGCCGCGGTGCGGCGCCCCGCTCCTCCACCGTCCGGGTCCACAGGGCCAGTTGCTCCGCCCGGTCCCGCCGCGCGGCGCCGTCCCGCTCGGAGCGCTCGCGCAGGGCGTCGCCGAGGGCGGCCTGGTAGGTGGCGCGCAGGGGGTAGTCGGCGGGCGTGCTGTCGACGGCGCGGCGCATCGCCTCCACGGCCTCGTCCAGGTCCGCCCCCGAGCGCGCGTGCTCGTAGCGCACCCGCAGGGCGGCGCCGAGCCCGAACAGCAGCATCGCCCGGTCGGCCACCGGGTAGTTGACGGGCGCGACGCGGACGGCCTCCCGGGACGCCGCCACCGCCTCGTCCAGATCGGCCGCCGTTCCCGTGGCGTGGAACCGGGAGACCAGGACGAAGGAGAGCCCGGACAGCCCCTGGGCGCGGTCGTGGCGGTCCTCGGGAGCGGCCTGGACGGCGGCACGGGCCAGCCGCACCCCCTCGTCGAGGTCGCGCGCGTCCCCGGTGCGCTCGAACCGGGTGCGCAGGACGCCGCCGAGGACGGACTGGTACCTGGCCCGGTCGGGATGGCCGGCGGGGGCGGTACGGGCCGCGGTGCGCAGCACCTCCGCCTCCTCGTCGAGGTCCGCGAGGGCCGCCGTGCGCTCGAAGCGCACGCCCAGGGCGAGACCCAGGTGGTACAGGCGGTCCACCCGGTCGGGATCGTCGGGGGCGGTGGCCCCCGCGGCGGCGCGCAGGGCCTCCACGGCCTCGTCCAGGTCGGCCGGCACCCCCGCGCGCTCGAACCGTGCCCGCAGGACCAGGCCCAGGTTGGACAGGTAGCGCGGCCGTTCGGGGTCCTCGCCGGGAACGGTCCGCACGGCCGCGCGGGCCATCTGGAGCGCCTGGTCCAGGTCCGCGAGGGACGCGGTGTGGACGGACCGGATGAGCAGGGCCGTCCCCAGGTTGGACAGCATCGCGGGACGGGCGCGGTGGTCCTCGGGCAGGGCGCCGACCACGCGCCGACACAGGTCGAGGGCCTTCTCCAGCACCGCCGGGTCGAACGTCGACTGGGCCAGGCCCAGCAGCCGCAGCGCGGCGGGCACCGCCTGTTCGGCGAGGGACGCGAGCAGTACCTCGGGCAGCGGCTCCCGGCCCGCCACGAAGCACTCGGTGAGCCAGTGGACCGCGAGCCGTCGGTCGGTCACCGCCTGCTCCGGGAGCCGCTTGTCGGTCCCCGCCTGCTCCGGGGCAGCGAACGCGGCGCGGTAGTGGTGCAGCCAGCCGAGGACGTGCCGGGCGTCGAGACCGAGGTCGACGCCGGCCTCGGACATCCTGGCCAGGGACCACGCCTCGGCGAAGGCGGCGGGATCCAGGACCGCGGACCCGTCCCCGGTGGCCGCCACCCGCTCCACCCTGCCGCGGACCGCGGCCAGCAGTTCCTCGCGCTCGCCCATGAACCTGCCCTCCCCGGCGGGGAGTCGGCCGCCGCGAACCCCGCAGGACGAGTGCCCCGTCCCGGCCGTGCACGAGCGTCATGGTCGCACGGGCGGGGGCGTCCGGTGCGGTGAATCCGGCACACCGGTCGTGGACGTCCCGGTGCGGTGGACTCGGCACACCGGTAGTCGACATGGGGTCCCGCGGGCACGGGGGCGATCGCGTGCTGCCGTCCCCGGCGGAGGCCGGGAACGGCAGCACGCGACCGCTCCGACGAGGCGCCCGGGCGTCAGGCCGGTGTCGTCGCCAGGGTCTGCGAGCACAGCGTCCGGGCCGTCTGGCGCAGGTCGTCCAGGAAGAGGGACGCCAGGCGCGGGGTGAACCCGGTGCGCACCACCACGCGCAGCGCCCAGGTGTCCGCCAGGCCCGTGGGCAGCGGGTAGGCCGGGACCTGCCAGCCGCGGGCGCGCATCGCCTGGGCGACGTCGCGCTCGTGCAGTCCGAGGGCGTGCGCGCGGTCGCTGACCCGGAACGCGAAGGCGGGCAGCTGGCTGCCGTCCGTGAAGAGGTCGAACATCTCGATCTCGGCGATGCCCGCGGCCACCGCGCGGGCGGTGCGGCGCGACTCCTGGTGCAGCCGCCGCATGCCCTCGTGGCCGTAGCGGTGGAAGGTGTAGTACTGGGCCGCCACGTGGGACGCGGGGCGGGTGAAGGTGAGCGAGAAGGTGTTCATCTCGCCGCCCAGGTAGTCGACGTGGTGCACGAGGTCGGCGGGCAGGGCGTCCGCGTCGCGCCACAGGGCCCAGCCGAGGCCGGGGAAGACCTGGCCGTACTTGTGGCCCGAGGTGTTGATCGAGGCCACCCGCGACAGCTGGAAGTCCCACATCAGGTCCGGGTCGAGGAAGGGCGCGACCAGGGCGCCGGATGCGCCGTCGACGTGGACCGGGATGTCGTGGCCGGTCGCGTGCTCGATGCCGTCCAGGGCGAGGCACAGGTCGGCGATCGGCTCGTAGGACCCGTCGAAGGTGGAGCCGAGGATGCCGACCACGCCGACGGTGCGCTCGTCGCAGTACTGGCCGAGCATCTCGGGCGTCAGGTGCAGCCGGCCCGGCGCCAGCGGCACCAGGCGCGGCTCGACGTCGAAGTACGAGCAGAACTTCTTCCAGCAGACCTGGACGTTGGCGCCGGCCACGATGTTCGGCCGCGCGGTGTCCTTGCCCGCCGCCCGCCGACGGTGCTCCCAGCGGCGCTTGAGGGCGAGGCCGGCCAGCATGGCGGACTCGCTGGAGCCGGTGGTGGAGCAGCCGGTGGCCCCGGCCGGGTCCGGGGCGTGCCACAGGTCGGCGAGCATCCGCACGCAGCGCGCCTCCATGTCGGCGACCTGCGGGTACTCCTCGGTGTCCACGAGGTTCTTGTCGGCCGTCTCGAACATCAGCCGGCGTGCCTCGTCCTCCATCCACGTGGTGCCGAAGGTGGCGAGGTTCAGGCGGGTGCGGCCGTCGAGGAGCAGTTCGTCGCGGATCGCGTCGTACACCTGGCGCGGGTCGGACTCCTCGTGCGGGAAGGCCGTCTCGGGGCGGGCGAAGGAGGGGACGGAGAGCGGTGGGAGCGGGGGCAGGGGCGCTAGGGGTTCGGACCGGTCGGAGGCGGAGGCGTAGGGCATGACCTCTCCAGGTTGGATGGTGGCATCAGCCGTTCACGCCGAACCTAGATCGGCCAAGGCCCGCCCGGCCTGCGCGGATTCACCCGCACGAGCTAAGGAAGACCGATGTATAACGCATATTTTACGGTTCGATTGACGGGCTTTACCCCATTTTGAGCGGGGCCGGACCCGGCCGGTCTCGTCCACGGTGCGGCGGGTGCGTGCGCGGACCTTGCGGTCAGGCGGAGTCCCGTACGACGAGTTCGGTGGGCAGGACCAGCGGCTCGCGCGTCAACGGCGCACCGCCCAGGCCGTCCAGCAGCAGCTGCGCGGCGCCCGCGCCCATCGCGCGCATCGGCTGACGGACCGTGGTCAGGGCCGGGTCGGTGTGCCGGGCCATCGGCAGGTCGTCGAAGCCGACGACGGCGACGTCGTCGGGGACGGTGCGTCCGGCGGCCCGCAGCGCGCGCAGGGCGCCGGCCGCGATGAGGTCGTTGTGCGCGAAGACCGAGTCGAAGCCGACCCCTCGCGCGAGGGCGTGTTCCACGGCCGTGCGGCCGGTCTCCTCGGTGAACTCGCCGTCGAGCGACAGCGCGGGGCGCAGTGCCGTACGGAATCCCGCCAGCCGGTCCCGTACGCATCCGAAGCGCGGCGGACCCGTGACCACCAGGGGGCGGCGGCGGCCCGCGGCGTGCAGCCGGGCCGCCGCGGCGGCGCCGCCCGCGCGGTTGGTGGTGGCGACCGAGGGCAGCTCGGGGCGGTGGTGGCCGTGGTCGTCGATGAGGACGACGGGCAGGCCCCTGCGGTGCATGTCGAGGACGGGCCCGAGGCTGCCCTCGGGCACGATCACCAGCAGTCCGTCGAAGGCGCGGGCGGAGAACTGGGCGGTGAAGTGGGCCGTCGAGCGTGGACCGCCGCCGGCGGTGAACAGCAGCATCCCGTAGCCGGCCGCCTCGACGGCGTCGGCGACGCCCTGGACCACCTCGCCCATCCACGGCCAGGTGAGCGACGGGATGAACATGCCGATGGTCCGGCTGCTGCCCCGGGCCAGTCCGACGGCGCCCAGGCGCGGTACGTAGCCGAGGGCGTCGATCACTTCACGAACGCGGACCGCGGTGGCCGCGTCCACCTCCGCACCGGTGTTGAGGACCCGCGACACCGTGCTCTTGCTGACCCCCGCCGCACGGGCGACGTCGGAGATGGTGACGGGCATCGAGGGGCCTCCTCGGGCAGCGCTGACATCGCTGTCGGAACCGGTTCCGGCGCGACGGTGGTGAGTCAACAGCGGTACCGCCGCGCCGTCAATACTTCACGCCGGAGCGGATGCGTCCTCAAAGGTCAGCGCCCGCACGGCAGTTGTGCGTTCAAGACCCGAAGGCGCACGGTCTTGACGTGTCTGGTTCAGACCTTTAGGTTCCCGGCTCAGAACGCGAGACGACGTTCATGGACGTGACCCCGTTCGCGGGTCCCAAGAGCCGGGCGGACCCGGCTCCCCGTGCCACCACCGCACCGCACCGCCCGGCGATCCCCGCTTCGCCCCGCCCCGCCGACGAGCCCGTCCGCCTGTCGAGAGGACCCCCCATGAAGTTCCCCCGCACCCCCGGCCGACTACCGCTGACCCTCGCCGCCCTCTGCGTCGCCGCGGGCAGCCTGACCCTCGCCACCGGCGCGCCCGCGTCGGCCGCCGCCGGACGTATCACCGGCCTCGGCGGCAAGTGCGTCGACGTCGCGGGCGCCAACCCCGCGGACGGCACCGCCGTCCAGCTCTACGACTGCAACGGGACCGCCGCCCAGACCTGGGACGTCGGCGCCGACGGCACCGTCAGAGCGCTCGGCAAGTGCCTCGACGTCGCCTCCGGCGGCACCGCGAACGGCACCCGGGTCCGGCTCTACGCCTGCAACGGCAGCGCCGCCCAGCGCTGGACCGCCAACGCCGCCCGGGACCTCGTCAACCCGCAGTCCGGCAAGTGCCTGGACGCCACGGGCAACAGCTCCGCCAACGGCACGCCGCTGCAGATCTGGAGCTGCACCGGCGCCGCCAACCAGAAGTGGACCGTGCCGGGCGGCGGCACCGACCCGGTCCCCGGCGGCACCATGGCGGTGGCCCCGTACCTGTACAACGGCTGGGGCAGCCCGCCCAGCCCGGTCACGGTCATGAACGCCACCGGCGTGAAGTGGTTCACCCTCGCCTTCGTCCTCAGCAACGGCTACTGCAACCCGCAGTGGGACGGCGGCCGCCCGCTCACCGGCGGCGTCGACCAGCAGACGGTCACCACGGTGCGCGCCGCCGGGGGCGACGTCATCCCGTCGTTCGGCGGCTGGAGCGGCAACAAGCTGGAGAGCTCCTGCTCCAGCGCCGGGGAGCTCGCCGACGCGTACCAGAAGGTCATCAACGCGTACGCACTCAAGGCCATCGACATCGACATCGAGGCCGAGGCCTACGACAGCCCGGCGGTCCAGCAGCGCACGGTCGACGCGCTGAAGACTGTCAAGAGCCGCAACCCCGGCCTGAAGGTGTACGTCACCTTCGGCACCGGGCAGAACGGCCCGGACACCAGCCTGATCAACCGGGCGGCGGCGGCCGGGCTCACCGTGGACAGCTGGACCATCATGCCGTTCAACTTCGGCGGCAACGGCCAGAACATGGGCACCCTGACGGTCCGCGCCGCCGAGGGCCTCAAGACCGCGGTGAAGAACGCGTACGGCTACGGCGACGACCAGGCGTACCGGCACACCGGCATCTCCTCGATGAACGGCGTCACCGACGTGGGCGAGACCATCACCCCGGCCGACTTCCGCACCATCCTCGCCTACGCGCAGCAGCGCCACCTGGCCCGCCTCACCTTCTGGTCGGTCAACCGCGACCGCCCGTGCACCGGCGGCGGCGCGGACACCTGCTCCGGCATCGGCCAGCAGCCCTGGGAGTTCACCCGGGTCTTCGCCGCGTACAACGGCTGATCCGCCACCCCCACCAAGGAGCCGCCATGCAACTCGTCCCCAGCGGGGCCGGAACCCGGCGCCCCGCCCGCACCCGAACGCGCTCGCGCACCCGCCGGCCCGGCGCCGCCCTGGCCGCCGGAGCGCTGTACTGCTCGGCGCTCGTCGCCCTCGCCCCGGCGCCCGCCCACGCCGCCGCTGCCGCCGCCGAGATACCCACCGGCACGGTCACGGTCGTGAACGCGGGCAGCGGCAAGTGCCTCGACGCCCGCGCCGCGTCGACCGCCAACGGCACCGCCGTCCAGCAGTACGCGTGCAACACCACCACCGCACAGCAGTGGACCGTCTCCGCCACCTCCGACGGGTACGTCAGGCTCGGCAGCCGCAACGACGCCGCGCAGGTCCTCGACGTCACCGGCGTCTCCACCGCCGACAACGCGAAGGTCCAGCTGTGGACCTACGGCGGCGGCACCAACCAGCAGTGGCGGGCCGTCGACGAGGGCGACGGCACCTTCCGCCTGGTCAACCGCAACAGCGCCAAGTGCCTCGACGTCCCGGGCGGCTCCACCGCCGACAGCGTCCAGCTGGTCCAGTACGCCTGCAACGGCACGGCCGCCCAGCGCTTCCGCGTCACCCCGGTCGCCACCGCGCCCGGCGACGTCGACCTCGGGCCCAACGTCGTGGTGTTCGACCCCTCCATGCCCTCGTCGAGCATCCAGAGCAGGCTCAACACCATCTTCCAGCGCCAGGAGACCAACCAGTTCGGCCCGGACCGCTACGCCGTCCTGTTCAAGCCCGGCACCTACGCCAACGACGTCAACGTCGGCTTCTACACCCAGGTCGCGGGCCTGGGCCAGTCGCCCGACTCGGTGACCATCAACGGCGCCGTGCACGTCGAGGCCGACTGGTTCCCGCCGCAGAACGCCACGCAGAACTTCTGGCGCGGCGCGGAGAACCTCTCGGTCAACCCCACCGGCGGCACCGACCGCTGGGCCGTCTCCCAGGCGTCCGCGTACCGCCGCATGCACGTGCGCGGAAACCTGGAGCTCAGCGACGGCGGCTGGTCCAGCGGCGGCTTCATGGCCGACACCAAGGTCGACGGCCAGGTGCGCTCCGGCACCCAGCAGCAGTGGCTGACCCGCAACTCCCAGCTCGCCTCCTGGACGGGGTCGAACTGGAACATGGTCTTCGTCGGCAGCCAGGGCGTGCCCGGCAACAGCTTCCCCAACCCGCCGCACACGACCGTCGACCGCACCCCCGTCGTACGCGAGAAGCCCTACCTCACCGTCGACGCCACCGGCGCGTACAAGGTCGTCGTGCCCGCCACCCGCGCCGACTCCACCGGCACCACATGGGCCTCCGGCACCGGACCCGGCACGCAGCTCGGCATCGACCGCTTCCACGTCGTCAAGCCCGGCGCGACCGCCGCCGAGATCAACACCGCGCTGGCCGCGGGCAAGGACCTCCTGGTCACCCCGGGCGTCTACCACCTCAACCAGACCCTGAGGGTGACCCGTCCCGACACCGTGGTCCTCGGCCTGGGCCTGGCCACCTTCGTCCCCGACAACGGCATCACGGCCATGACCGTCGCCGACGTCGACGGCGTGAAGATCGCGGGCGTCCTCTTCGACGCCGGTACGGTCAACTCCCCGTCGCTCCTGGAGATCGGGCCCGCCGGGTCGTCCGCCTCCCACGCGGCGAACCCCAGCTCGCTGCACGACGTCTACTTCCGCATCGGCGGCGCCGGCGTCGGCAAGGCCACCACCAGCCTGGTCGTCAACAGCGACCACGTCATCGGCGACCACATGTGGATCTGGCGGGCCGACCACGGCAGCGGCGTCGGCTGGACCACGAACACCGCGGACACCGGCCTGGTCGTCAACGGCGACGACGTCACCCTGTACGGCCTGTTCGTCGAGCACTACCAGAAGTACCAGACCGTGTGGAACGGCAACCGGGGCCGCACGTACTTCTACCAGAACGAGATGCCCTACGACCCGCCCAACCAGGCAGCCTGGACGAACGGTGCGACCCAGGGCTACGCCGCGTACAAGGTCGCCGACTCCGTCACCAGCCACCAGGCCTACGGCCTCGGCAGCTACTGCTACTTCAACGTCAACCCCGGTGTCACCGCCGAGCACGCCATCGAGGCGCCCAACCGGCCCGACGTCCGCTTCCGCTCCATGGTCACCGTCTCCCTCGGCGGCACCGGCACGATCCGCCACGTCGTCAACGACCGCGGCGGCCCGTCCAACTCCTCCACCAACGTGGCGAACCTGGTGAGCTACCCGTGAAACGACTCCTGCTGGGCCTGATCGCACTGACGGCGCTGCTCCTGGGCACGGTCGGGCCGCCCGCCCAGGCGGCCCCCGCCGCCCCCGACTTCCGCGTGCTCGCCCTCTACTCCGGCACCTGGGACGCGGCCCACATCGACTTCGTCAAGGAAGCCAACGACTGGTTCCCGAAGACGGCGGCGGCCAACAACTTCTCCTACACCTCCAGCAACGACTGGAACATCCTCGCGGGCGGCGGCGTGGACGCCTACGACGTCGTGCTCTTCCTCGACGACGCGCCCAAGACGGCCGCCCAGCGCACGGGCTTCGAGCGCTACGTCCGGGGCGGCGGCGCCTGGCTCGGCTTCCACGTCTCCGCCTTCACCACCGAAGCGTCCGCCTGGAGCTGGTACTACGACGACTTCCTGGGCAGCGGCAACTTCCGCTCCAACACCTGGGGTCCCACCACGGCGGTCCTGCGCACCGAGAACGCGGGACACCCCGCCGCCGCGTCACTCCCGCCGACGTGGACCTCGGCGGTCAGCGAGTGGTACAGCTGGTCCAACAACCTGCGGGCCAACCCCTCCATCAAGGTGCTCGCCTCGGTGGACCCGGTCAGCTTCCCGCTCGGCACCGACCCGAACCAGTCCTGGTACAGCGGTGACTACCCCATCGTCTGGACGAACACCAAGTACCGCATGCTGTACGCCAACTTCGGCCACAACGCGATGAACTACGCCACCAACACCCGCACCTCGTCCACCTTCGCCTCCGCCACCCAGAACCGGTTCCTGGTCGACGCCCTCAAGTGGCTGGGCGGCGCCCCCGCGTCCACCGGTCCCTGGAACACCCTCACCTCCCGGGCCAACGGCCTGTGCGTCGACTCCCGCGCGGCGTCGACGGCCAACGGCACGGCCGTGCAGCAGTACGCGTGCAACGGCACGGGGGCCCAGCAGTTCCGCCTCACCGCGACGGACGGCGGCTACGTGCGCCTCGCGAGCCGCAACGACCCGGCCCAGGTGGTCGACGTCACCGACCGCTCCACCGCCGACAACGCCCCCGTCCAGCTCTGGGCCTACGCCGGAGGCACCAACCAGCAGTGGCGGCCGGTCGCGGAACCGTCCGGCGCCCAGCACTTCGTGGCGCGCCACAGCGGCAAGTGCCTCGCCGTGGCCACCACGGCGGCGACCAACTCGGTGCAACTCGTCCAGCGAAGCTGCGACGACTCCGCGTCACAGAGCTTCCGCCTGACGGCGCAGCCCTGAGACCGCGCGTCCCCGAGCGGGGACGGGGACCCGCGCCCGTCGGCCTGTCGGCCGACGGGCGCGGGGTTTGCGCCGACGCCACCGGGACAGGCGCAGGTCAGAGTCCTTTTCAGCCACCCAGACCACCCAGACCGGAGCTGCCCATGACCGCGTCCGCAGGCACGGCCGAGTTCACCTACCCCGTTCCGCTCTTCGCCTTCTCCGTCGACTTCGGCGGTGAGGAAGGGGCCGACCTGCACGCCGGAGGGGTGAGCGGCCTGGAGCCCGGCGGCGGCGCGGGTCCGCACAGCGCGGGCGGCACCTTCCGGATCCACACCCGGCCGGAATCGCCGGAAGTCGCCTTCACCCGGTGCCGGCTCGCCGTCGACGGCCCGCTGTACGAGTGGATCAGCGGCTTCTCGCCGACGTCGGGCGTCAAGCAGGACCTGACGATCAGCCTCACCGACGAGACCGGGAAGAACCTCCTGGTCACCTGGGACCTCGTGGACGCCTTCCCCGCCGGGGTGGGCGCGGTGTCGGTCGACGACGCCACGGGGGAGGCGTCCGTGGAGTCGCTGGTCCTGCGCGGCGACAAGCTCCTGGTCACCGCCCACTGATCCGGGCCGGGTCCAACTAGCGTACAGATTCGGCCAATTGGCAGTTTTACAGTGGCGTACGCAGACCGTGCGGATCCGGCCGCCGGTGCCGCGCGGCCCCGTACGCCTGCCTCGCAGGTCAGACGTGACGAAGTCGAGAAGATCCTCCAACTCCCTTGCCGGGCCTGACCGTTCGGGCACCGGCTTTGCCCGTTCGGTCGGCGGGCGCGACGATGGCGGCCCGGAGTGGCGTCCCACCTGTGGATACGGGCCCGAGGGCGCGGGTCGCCCGAAGGTTGTCGTGAAGCGTAGGCGTGCGACGGTCCTTACCTGGAAGGCGTAGGAGGAAGCTTCCTATGGTGGAGGGACGACGTCGCCGGACGCGCCGAGCGCGGCGACACCGGAGGCCACGAAACGGATCCGGGGGAGCACGGTCCACCAGATGCCCGAGTTGTCGGAGTGACCTCATGGAGAATCCTCAATTCGCCGAGATGCTGATGCGTACCAGGTTGCGTTCCGGCATCACCCAACAGCAGCTGGCCGATCTCTCCACCGTCAGTTCCCGCGCCATCAGGAACCTGGAGAAAGGGCATGTGCGCCATCCGCGGAAAGAGACCGTCCAACTGCTCGCCGACGCGCTCCGCATCGACGGGTCGACCCGGACCCGACTGCTGACGCTCGCCGTCGACGAGAACTCCCGCCACGAGCGGCGCGAGGGACACGGGTTCCACGAACACCCCCTCGGGCACGTGCGGGAACCGGGATTATCCGGATCCGCGCTCGGCCAGGACGCGATTCCCCTCGCCTCTCCGGCCTCTCCTGCCATTCCTCCGGGAATCCGCCCGGGCGCCACACCGCCGGAAAGCGCCACCGCCGCATCCGGTGCTGACGCCGGTGCCGGCACCGGAACCGGCCGCGAAGAGGAACCTGCCGGTGGTCGCGGCGCACGGACCCCCGCGTACGAGTACAAGTCCGTGCCGCTGTCCGAGGGCGCCGACCCCGGCGCGACGGACATCCTGAACGGCGCCGCCCGCGAGGGCTGGCGACTGGCGGCCGTCGACTCCGGAACCGCCTACCTGGAGCGCCGCGCGGGCTGAGCCCGCGCCCGGCCGCCGTCGCGCGGCCCGCGCCCCACGGGAAACCGCTCCCCGAGCGGCACCGCCCGCGGGGCGCGCCGCCGTGCCCGTAACCGCTCGTCGAACTGCCGGAATTCCGGTCATATTCCGCCGGAAGATGCCGGAGTCGCAGCCTCCCTCCCCTAGCGTAAATCAGGCCAAGTTCTTCACCTGAGCCTTGAGCGAAGAGCCTCGAAGCCTCACGAGAAAGCTTCAGGAGAACGCCCCAGGAGAACGCCCCAAGAGAACGAGGGAGCACGAAGAATGTCAGCACCCGCGATCACTGCCACCACGGCCTTTCCACCCGGGCCGCGCGCCCACCTCACCTCCGACACCACCCGCGGCATTCTGCGCCTGCAGAACTCATTCCTGCGCCACGCCCGCGAATTCCTGCGCGAAGCCGGATTCGTCGAACTCCTCCCGCCCGTCATCGGCCCCGTCACCGACCCCGGGATCCGCGGAGCCAAACAGGTCGACGTCGATTTCTACGGCCACCGCTACAAACTCATGACGAGCGCCTTCGTCTACAAGCAGACGGCCCTGCTCGCCTACGACAAGATCTTCTACGTCGCCCCGAACGTACGGATGGAACCGCTCGAGACCTGTTCCACGCAGCGCCACCTCGCGGAGTTCCACCAGCTCGACATCGAGATGGCGCACACCAGCCGCGAACAGGTCATGGACCTGGCCGAGGAACTGATCGCCACCGCCACCCGCGCGGTCATCGCCGAGGCGGAACCCGAGCTGCGGGAGCTGGGGCGCGACGTCGACGCACTGCGGGCGATGCTCGCGGCCCCCTTCGAGCGGCTCACCCACGCGGACGCGGTCAGCCGCCTCGTCGACGGCGGCCACGCCCAGAGCGCCGCGGCCGAGATCGACTGGGAGGGCGAGCGGATTCTCTCCGAGGGCAGCGCCCGCCCGGTGTTCCTGACCGACTACCCCAAGGGCTCGCGCGTCTTCCTGGAGCGCGAGGACAGTGAACGGCCGCGCGTGCTGCGGACGTTCGACCTGCTCATGTCGGAGGGGTACGGCGAGGTCATCAGCGGCGGCGAACGCGAGTCGGACTACCGGCGGCTGATCACCCGGATGCGCGAGACGGGGGAGAACCCCGCCAAGTACGGCTGGTACCTGGAAGAGGTGAAGAAGGGCATCCCGCCGAGCGCCGGCTTCGGACTCGGCATCCAGCGCTTCACCCGCTACCTCGTGGGCGCCGACTACGTGTGGCAGACCACCGCCTTCCCGAAACTGCCCGGCGTCGTCTCGCCCTGACCGAGGAGATGCCGAGATGAGCCGCATCACGAGCCATCCGCACCGCGAGCACGGCGCGACCGCGCGGGGCGAGGTGCTGCCCGCTGCCAAGTTCCTCGACCACTTCCTGCCCCGGCACCCCCCACGCCCCGCCGGGGCCGCGGTGAAGGCGACCGCCGCGACCGGACCCGCCACGGCGCCCACGCCCGCGCAGGTCCTCCCGCCCCCGCCCCCGCCCGCCCCGCCCGCCGAACCGCCCAGGGTTCTGCTGGTCGACGGCGACCCCGTCTCCCGCCAGGTCTTCGGCGGCACGCTGCACGCCGACGACCAGGTCAGCCTGGTCGCCACCGGAGACATGCGCCGCCCGCCCGCCGAGTGGCCGCTGCACCGCGCCGACCTGACGATCCTGGTCTCGGGGCCCCTTGAGAACCACGTCCTCAAGGCCCAGGACGTCACCCGCCGCGGCGGCCGGACCCTCCTGGTCGGCGTCGACTGGACCAAGCACCGCCTCGACGCCGCCCTGGCCTCGGGCGCCTCCGGCTGCCTCAGCAAGGACTGGGCGCTGTCCCACCTGCCCCAGGCGGCGGCCGCCGCCGCGACCGGGCACGTCGTGCTCTCCCCGGACCTGGTCGGACTCTGCGTGGCGATGCGGCCCGCGGACGCCGGCCGCAACCTCGCGGTCCGGCTGCGCTGCCTGACCCGCCGGGAGCGGGAGGTGCTGACCCTGCTCGCGGAGGGGATGTCCACCGGAGAGGTGTCCGACTGCCTCGTCGTCTCCCCGGCCACCATCAAGAGCCACGTCTCCCACGCCCTGACCAAACTGTGCGTGCGCAACCGCCTCGAAGCGGTCCTGCTGATGCAGGCGGCCCTGGGCTGCGGTGTCCAGCACGGCGAACCCCGCCCCGGAGAGATCTGAAAGGTACCGTTCATGCCCGCATACGTCCTGGTGGGATACAGCGCGGACCTGCTCCGCATCCTCGACGGATTCCTGGCGCCCGACAGCGTCCTCGTCGTGGACGAACCCGAAGTGCTCGCCGTACGGGGCGCCCGCGACCGCACCGGCGAGATCCCCTGCTTCGCGGGCGTCGAGCCCGCACCGGTCCAGACCGGTCCAGACCGGCTCCCCGGACTGCTCGACCGGCCGCCCGGCGTGCGCGCCGTGCTGCCGGGCAACGACTACGGCGTCGTGGCCGCCGCCGTCCTCGCCGACGCCTGGGGCCTGCCGGGCCCGGGCACCGAGGCGGCCCGGGTCTTCCGCGACAAGCGCCGCCAGCGGCGGCTCGCCGACGAGGCGGGCATCCCGCAGCCCGCCTGGCGGGAGGTGACCGGAGCGGCCGAGGCGGCGGACTTCGCCGCAGGATGTCCCGACGGCTTCGTCCTCAAGCCCGCCACACTCCAGTCCAGCGAGGGCGTGCTGCTCCTGGACCCGGGGGCGGACGTGGCCGCCGCCTGGCGGCACACCACCGCGCCCAACGCCACCGGCGGGACCATGCGCCTGCGCGGCGGCCCGGGCTCCTACCTGGCCGAACGGCGGCTCCTGGGCGAGGAGTTCAGCGCGGAACTGCTCGTACGCGACGGAGTTCCGCTGTTCTTCAACGCGACCGCCAAGCGGCTGCTCGGCGGAGTGCACCCGGTCGAGATGGGACACGTCGTGCCGGCCCCGCCCGACGGCGGTGTCACCGGCGCACTGCGCGACAGCATGCTTGCCCTGGCCCGAGCGGCCGGGTTCCGCACCGGGGTCATGCACGGCGAGTGGATCGTCGAGGACGGTGTGCCGCACCTGGTGGAGTGCGCGGCCCGGCTGCCCGGCGACCAGATCCACCTGCTCATCGAACTCGCCTACGACTGGAGCCTGTTGCGGAACTGGTTCCGCGTCGCGGCCGGCGAGGAGCCCGAGCCGGTCCCCGCGCGGCCGTCCGGCGCCGCCATCCGGTTCCTCGGCGTGCCCCCGGGCCGCGTCACGTCCGTGACCGGGGTCGACGAAGCGTGCTCCACGCCGGGGGTGCACGACGTCGCCGTCTCCGTCGGGGTGGGCTCGCACGTCGAGCCGATCCGCAGCTCCTGGGAGCGCTCCGGCTTCGTCATCGCCACGGGCCAGGACGGCAGGGGCGCCGAACGCACCGCCCGTACGGCGTCCGAGCGCATCCTCATCAGCACCGAGCAGGACGCGATGGCCGGAGCCTGACGCACGCGGTCGTCGCACCACGCGCGTGCCCCGCCGGGATCCGGCGGGGCACGCGCATGCGTGGTACGGGCACGACAGCAGAGGAGAGCCACTGGGGTACGACAGCGGGACCGCCGTGCGTCGGCACGACGGTCCCGTCACCCGTGTCCGGCCGCGGCCGGTTCCGTCAGTCCCGGGCGGGCGCCAGCTCCTCGGCCAGGGCCGCCACCGACGGACGCCGCAGCAGCGTGCGCAGGCGCACCTCCTGCCCGAACTCCGCCTTGATCCGGCCCAGCAGGCGCAGCGCCAGGATCGAGTGGCCCCCCAGGTGGAAGAAGTCGTCCTCCACGCCGACCCGCTCCAGGCCGAGCACCTCGGCGAACACGACGGACAGCCGGGCCCGCAGGGGGTCGTCCGGGGCGGGCGCGGACGGTGCCGCCGACCCGTACACCGGGGCGGGCAGCGCCCTGCGGTCCAGCTTGCCGTTGGGTGTCGTGGGGAAGCGGTCGAGGGTCACGTACGCCACCGGCCTCAGGTGCTCGGGCAGCGCGGCGGACGCGTGCCCGCGCAGCTCCTCCGCCCCGGGCGCCGCGTCCCCGTCCGGCACCACGTAGGCGACGAGCCGCTGGTCCCCGGGGCCCTCGGTGCGCACCAGGACCCGGACGCCACGGACGCCCGGGTGCCGGGCGAGCGCCGCCTCCACCTCGGACGGCTCGATCCGGAAGCCGCGCAACTTCACCTGGTCGTCCCGGCGGCCCAGGTACTCCACGACCCCGTCGGCGCGCCAGCGGGCCAGGTCGCCGGAGCGGTACATGCGGCTGCCCGGCGGGCCGTACGGGTCCGCCACGAAGCGCTCGGCCGTCATCCCGGCCTCGCCCAGGTACCCGTGCGCCTCGCCCACGCCGCCGAGGTACACCTCGCCCACCATGCCGGGCGGCAGGACCCGCAGCCGGTCGTCGAGGACGTAGAAGTGCTTGTTGGCCACCGGGCCGCCCAGCGGGACGGCGCCGTCCAGGCAGTCGTCGAGGACCACCCGCCGGAAGACCGTCACCATCATGCACTCCAGCGGCGAGTAGGCGTTGACCAGGCTCAGCCCGGGGCGGCGGCGCAGCAGGCGCTCCAGGTGCCCGGGGGAGGCGGCCTCGCCGCCGGTCAGCACCAGCCGGACCGTGTCGAACGCCGAAGGATGGCTGTCCATCAGGAAGTTGAGGAGGCTGGAGGAGAAGTGGGCCACGGTGACGCGGTGCTCGCCCATCAGGCGCACCGCCACCTCGGGTTCGGGCGCCCCGCCCGGCTGGAGGACGCAGGTGGCGCCGGCGAACAGCGCCGAGAGCAGCTCGAAGGCGAAGGCGTCCCAGGACATCGGGGAGCACTGCAGCACCACGTCCGAGGGCGTCACCCGGGCGAACTCCTGCCCGAACAGGCTGCCGACGAGCGCGCGGTGCGGCGCCACCACGCCCTTCGGCTTGCCCTGCGACCCGGAGGTGAACAGCACGCAGGCGGGGTCCTCGCCGTCGACCGCCACCCCCGGGTCGGTCCCGGGCACCCCCTCCAAGACCGCCGCGTCGTCGATCCGTACGAGACGCGGGCCGTCCGGCCCCGCCACCGCGTCCGGCAGCGGCCGGTCGCTCACCACGGTCCGGCACCCGGTCGCCCGTACGCACTCGGCGGCCCGGGCGTCGGGGAAGTCCGGGTCCAGCAGGACGTAGGCGGCGCCGGACTTGAGCGCCGCGAGCAGCGCCGTGACGAGGCGGGGACCGCGCTCAAGGCGCACCCCCACCCAGTCGCCCCGGCCGACACCGAGCGCGACCAGGTGGTGCGCCAACTGGTTCGCGCGCCGGTCCAGTTCGCCGTACGAGACGCGCTCGCCGTCGAAGACCAGCGCCGTGGCGCGGGGCGCGCGTGCCGCCTGCTCGGAGAACACCGTGTGCACGCAGGGTTGTTGCGGCAGGGGGAAGCGCGCGCCCCGGCCCGCCGCCAGCATCCGCCCGGCCTCCTCGGCGTCGCACGGCTCCACGTCGCCGGGGCGCGTCGAGGGTGCGTCCGCGATGACGTCCAGGACGCGCGTCAGCTGCCGGGCCAGTGCGCGTGCGAGGGGTCCCGGCACCCGGCTCGCGTCGTGGTGCAGCCGCACCGAGAGCCGCTCGCCGGGCGTCACCACGACCGTCACCGGGTAGTGCGCCCTCTCCTCGACCCCGACGTCACCGACCCGCAGGCCGTCGAAGTCCTGTGTCCCGGTGGGTCCTTCGGGGGCCGCTTCCACGGCCAGCGTGGTGTCCAGGAGGGGGCTGGCGATACCGGCGGCCCGCGCCGCCTCGCCGAGTCCGGCGTGGTCGTGCGGGTGCAGGGCCAGGCGCCTGGCCCGTACGTCGGCGAGCAGCTCGGCCAGGGTCGCGGCCTCGCCCGTGCGCACTCGTACGGGCACCGTGTTGACGAGCATGCCCACCATGTCGTGCACGCCCTCCAGTTCGGCCGGGCGCCCGCCGAGGACGGCGCCGAACGTGACGTCCTCGCGGTCGGAGTGGCGCGCGAGCACCAGCGCCCACGCGCCCTGGACCGCGGTCGTGAGCGTCACGTTCAGGCTCCGCACCCGGGCGAGCAGGTCGGCCGTGCGCCGGGGCGAGAGTTCTTCCACGGCGGTCGCCCAGCGCGGGGGCGCACCAGCGGACTCCGGGGCGAGGAGCGTCGGGGGCGCGTCCGCCAGCTCCCGCCGCCAGGCCCGCTCCGCGCCCTCCCGGTCGCGCCCCGCCAGCCAGCCCAGGAACCCCCGGTACGGCACCGCGGGCGCGAGCTCCCGCCCCGCGTACCCGGCGAAGACCTCGCGCAGCAGCACCGAGGCGCTCCAGCCGTCGAGCACGCAGTGGTGCGCGGTGACCGCGAAGCGGTGGCGGTCCGCGCCGTCGCGCACCAGGTCGAAACGGATCAGCGGGCCGCCCTCGACCCCGAGGCCGTCCGTGCGCGCGGCCCGCAGTGCGGCGTCGCCGCCGCCCGGGCCCGCCACCGCCCAGCAGGGCTCCACCTCGTGCGGCACGACCTGCACGGGCTGCCCGTTGGCCCGGTGGTGGATCCGGGCCCGTAGATGGGGATGGCGCACCAGCGTCTGCCGTGCGGCGGCGCGCAGTCGCGCCTCGTCCAGCGGACCCTCCAGCGGGACGGTGTACTGCGCGACGTACACCCCGCGCGCACCGCCCTCCGCCAGCGAGTGGAACAGGATGCCTTCCTGCAGGGGCGTGAGGGGGAGTATCGCGTCGATGGCCGGTGCGGACATCTGTCCTCCACTTCGGGACGGGTCGGGTGGCCCGGTCCGGGCCACCCGCGCGGGGCGACCCGGCCCGGGCGGAGGTCAGCCGCGGGACAGCTGCGCGGCCAGGGAGTCGTACTCGCTCGGGTCGAGGTCGGGCAGCAGCTCCGGCTCCGGGGCCGTGTCCACCACCGGTTCCAACCGGTGTGCCACAGAGGCGAGTTCAGCGAGCGAGGCGGAGCCGACGACATCGGCGACGGTGAGCGCGAGGCCCTGTGCGCGAGCCCGGTTCACCAGGCGCATCGCCGTCATGCTGTCACCGCCCAGGCCGACGAAGGAGTGCCCCGGGGCCGCCTCGCCCGCCGGGCGCCGCAGCACCTCGTCGGTCGCGCCGCACAGCCACGCGGTCACGCCGTCGGCGGGCTCGGGGTTCGTTCCGTCGGCGGGCGCGTCGGGTTCCGCTCCGGGGCGCGGCGGCTCGGGCAGCGCCGCCCGGTCGAGCTTGCCGTTGCCAGTCAGCGGCACCCGGTCCAGTACCGCCCACGCGGTGGGGACCAGCGCGTCCGGCAGCGAGCCCCGAAGGTGTGCTGCCAACTCGCCTGCGTCGGGCGAGGGTTCGCCGGGCGCGGGCACCACGAAGCAGGCCAGCCAGCGGTCGCCGTCCGGCGGCCCGGCGAGGACCACCGCGGCCTGGGTGACCGCCGGGTGGGTGCACAGCACCGACTCGATCTCCCCGAGCTCGACGCGGCGCCCGCGGAACTTCACCTGGCCGTCGGTGCGGCCGATGAACTCCAGTGCCCCGTCGGCCCGTTGGCGCGCGAGGTCGCCCGTGCGGTAGAGCCGCGAGCCGGGCGGGCCCAGCGGGTTGGCCACGAACCGCTCCGCCGTGAGACCCGGCCGGGCCAGGTACCCTTCGGCGAGCTGCACGCCCGAGAGGTACAGCTCGCCCGTCACCCCGGCGGGCAGCGGCCGCAGGCGCTCGTCGAGCACGTGCGCACCGGTGTCCGCCACCGGCACGCCGATCGGCACGCCGTGCGGGTCGGCGCCGGGCAGGCAGGGCCACGCGGTGGCCGCCACCGTGACCTCGGTCGGCCCGTACAGGTTGTGCAGCTCGGCGTCGAGCAGGCCCAGGCAGCGGTCGCGCAGCGAGACCGGCAGCGCCTCGCCGATGCAGATGACCCGCCGCAGCCCCCGGCAGTGCACCGCGACGTCCGCGTCCAGGAACAGCCGCAGCATCGAGGGGACGAACTGCACGGTGGTCACGCCCCGGCGCGCGATGAGCGCGGCCAGGCCGTGCGGCTCGCGCTCCATCCCGGGCGGCGCGACGACCAGGGCGGCGCCGCACGTCAGCGGCCAGAAGTACTCGTACGTGGACACGTCGAAGCCCACCGGCGTCTTCACCAGGACCCGGTCGTCCGCCGCCGGTGGGAAGGCCCTCCGCATCCAGAGCAGATGGCGGGCGATCGCCTCCTGGCGCACCACGACGCCCTTGGGACGGCCGGTGGAGCCGGAGGTGTACATGATGTACGCGGGATCCTCCGGGCGCGCACGGACCACCGGGTCCTCCGCTCCCGCTGCCGCCGCACGGCGCGGCGCGGGAAGCGCCGTCAGCACCCGGTCGGGCGCCGCCTCCTGGAGTATCAGCGCGGCCCGGCCCTCCGGGACGTCCTTGTCCAGCGGCAGGTAGGCCGCACCGGCGGTCATCACGCCGAGCAGCGCGACCACCAGGTCGGGGGAGCGGTCCATGCGGACCGCCACCACGCTGCCCGGCCCGATGCCCTCCTGCCGCAGGGAGCCGGCCAGTTCCCGCACCCGGCGCCAGAGCGCCGCGTAGTCCAGGGTGACCCGGTCCGAGACCACGGCGGTGGCGTACGGGGTGCGCTCCGCCTGCGCGGCGACGAGTTCGGGGAGCGTGGTCACCGTACCGGCCCCGCTCCGGCCGGGGCCGGCTCGCCCGGCCGCGGGGCCACCACCGTGAAGTGGCGGTCCACGTACTCCAGGCAGGCCGCCCGGTCCCGTCGCGTCAGCACCACCCGCCAGCCGTCCGGCACGCCGATGCCGTCGGGCCACAGCGAGTGGCGCCCCTGGTCGTTGACGAGCACCAGGTAGGAGGCCGAGTCATCCTCGAACGGATTCGCCATGGGGCACCTCTTCCTTCCGTACGGTCGGCAGCGGGCCGACGTCGTCCCTGTTCACCGCGGTCGTGTCGTACTTGCCGAGGGCGCTGATCAGCATGCGCACCTCCAGGTCCAGGCAGGCCGCCAGCCTCAGCAGGCCCTCGTCGGGGTCCTCGTCGGCCGCGACCAGGGCCGCCCGGCCCAGGCCCACCGCGCGCGCCCCGAGCGCCAGGCTCTTCACCACCCGGCTCCCCTCCCACATCCGACCGCCCGCGAGCAGGCAACCGGGGCCGTCCCCGGCGGCCAGCAGGCAGTTGAGGAGCGGCAGGCCCACGTGGTCGAGGAAGCTGCCGGGCGCCCAGCCCGTGCCGCCCTCCGCGCCGTCCACCGTGACGCTGTCCGCGCCGGCGTCCCAGGCCACCCGGGCGGCGGCGCCCACGTCCCGGCCCGGGTGGAGCTTCACCCACACCCGGGCGCGCGGGTAGTTGTTGCGCATCAGGTTGACCTGCTGGCGCAGGATCTCCTCCGTGTACGTACCGGGGCTGGAGGCACGCAGCGTGCGGCCGTCACCGGGGATCGGCAGCAGCGCGTACTGCTCCGCCACCGCCGCCGCGGCCGCGCCGTCCATCAGCGTCATCCCGCCCAGGCCGGGCTTCGCGCCCTGACCCGTCTTCAACTCGAAGGCCAGCCGCCCCGCTTCGAGGAACGGCCGGGCCGCCGGATCGCTGTAGACCAGGTTCCACACCTCCGCGTCGGCGTCCTCGGTGCTCTGCTGCACCACGATGCCGCCGTGGCGCCCGTCGCCCTCCTCCCCGTACGCCTCGATCCTGGCGAGCAGCGCCTTGGCGGGCTGGGTGCCGAGCCGTCCGTAGCCGATGACCGGCACCACGTTCTCGCCGACGACCAGCGGAATGCCGAGCCGGGCCGCCTGGCGCCCGAGCGAGGTGCCCAGGTCGCCGCGGGCCGCGGCGGTGGAGCCGAACGCCGAGACGTAGAAGGGCAGTCGGGAGGGGAAACCGCCGATCGTGGTCTCCAGGCTCACGTCCGACGGCATCGGCTCCCGCCCGAGGTCGATCAGCTTCTCCAGCCGCTGCTCCATGAAGACCGGCGGCAGCAGCCGCAGCCGGTCCAGCGGGTCGTCCGGCGCCGGTCCGGCCCAGCCGCTGCCGTAGAGCGTGGCGCCGTAGCCGTCGAGCGGCGGGAAAGCCGCTTCGATCCCCGTGCGCGCGCGATGGCGCACGGCGGCCTCCGGAAATCCTGGCGCGCGCAGCATGCCGCTCATGCGGGCCTCCGTAAGGGAATGTGAGATCCCGTCGCAATGGTTCGCCATGGGTGGCCACCAACCTAGTCCGGGCCCCACGAGCACCCGGAACTTCCGGTCGGAACTTTCCCCGGAACCACGGAACACGGTCCGGAGGGTGAAGTCATCTCCGCCCGGGGTGGAGGGAGTTGGGCGCGGGAATGATTGACCGCCCCGCGGCCCGCGTGGCTCGATGTGGGGTACTTGGAAGGCCGCGAAAGGGGCTACCGATGGAAAAGCGTCGAGTTTCCATTTTCGACACCACTCTGCGGGACGGCGAACAGGCGCCGTGCAATTCCATGAAACCGAAGGAGAAACTGGAACTCGCGCTGCGGATCGAGGCGCTCGGGGTCGACGTCATCGAGACCGGCTTCCCCGCCTCCTCGCCCGCCGAGACCGAGGCCACCCGGCTGATCTCCCGCCACCTCACCCGTGCCAGGTTCACCACGTTCTGCCGCGCCGTGCGCTCCGACATCGACTGCGCGGTGGCCGCGGGCGGCACCCGCAACCACGAGGTCCAGATCCTGGCCACCTCCAGCGAACTGCACCTCGAACGCAAGCGCAGGATCTCCCGCAAGGAGTCCATCGACGAGATCGTCGACTGCGTCACCCACGCCCGCAGGATGGGCGTGCCGTACATCTCGCTCGCCCTCGAGGACGCCTCGCGGGGCTCCGACGAACTGCTGCGCGCCCAGATCGAGGCGGGCGTCGACGCGGGGGTCACCTGCGTCGTGGCGGCCGACACCTCCGGTTGCATGACACCGGCCGAGTACGGCGAGCTGATGGGCAAGGTGCGCTCCTGGACGCCCCGGCCCATCAGCGTGTTCACCCACTGCCACGAGGACTTCGGGCTCTCCACGGCCAACACCCTCGCCGGCCTTCAGGCCGGTGCCGACGGCGTGCAGACCACGGTCGGCGGCATCGGGGAGCGCGCGGGCAACGCCGCGCTGGAGGAGCTGGTCGCGCTCCTGTCGTACAAGAGCGACTCCCTGGGCCTCTACACCGACATCGACACCGTCGCCATGTACGCCGTGTACGACGCGCTGCGCGACGTCATCGGCCTGGAGCAGCCGCGCAACAAGGCGATCTTCGGCACGTACGCCTTCGGCAGCGCCGCCGGGATCCACCAGGCGGGGATCCTGCGGGACCCCTCGACGTACGAGTTCGTGGAACCCGACCGGTTCGGCCGCGAGCGCTCCCTGCTGATCGCCCGCCACTCGGGCCGCTCGGTGCTGCGCCACCTGCTGGACAACATGCGGGTGGACGTCGACGAGGACCGGATGGAGGCGCTCTACCGCCGGCACATCACCGAACGCGTCGGCGGCGACTGCGAGGACATCTCCGTGCTGCGGCGCAGGCTCGCCGACGAACTGCTCACCGTCGGCGCCGCGCGCTGAGAGACGGACCCGCCGCGCACGAGGGCGGTGGGAGGCGGACTTCCCGGTCCGGCTCCCACCGCCCTCGTCGTGCGCCGGGGCGCGTACGGCCCTCCTGCTACGCGTACGAGTCGTACGGCCGCGGAGTCCCCGCGCCACGGGCGCCCCGGCCTCGCCACGTGGGGGAGGAGCACGTGTGCGGCAGGGGCTCGTGTGTAGGCGGGGCACGCGTGTGGGCGGCCCGTCCACCAGGACGGGCCGCCCACTGACGGTTCCGGACGGTTCAGTCGTCGATCAGGCCCCGCACCCCGCCCTTCCAGCGCCCCGAGAACGCGTCGGCCGTCGCCTCGTCGCGGAACGCGTACGTCTTCAGCAGCCAACGCGTCGCGGCCCGGTCCGCGTCCAGGATCTCGATGCGGTCCCGGCTGTGCAGCCCGTCCTGGTTGGCGAAAAGCAGCAGGTCCCCGTCGCGCAGGCGGTGGCGCTGCTTCTCGGCCACGACCAGCGCGTTCTTCAGGGCGAGCAGCGCGTCCTTGGCCTCGCCGGGGGCGTCCGGCAGGACGGTGGTCGTCGTCTCCAGGTAGCGGATCGAGTGGTCGCCCTCCAGGATCGGGTGCGCGCCCGAGGAGCGCTGACTGCGGTTGGTGTCGCGGGAGAAGGCGTCGAACGACGTCGTGAAGTACGGCTTGCGCAGGATCTTCTGGTCCTCGTCCGCCAGGTTCCGCAGCAGGGCGCGACCGCTGACGAACGTCGTGTAGATGACCTCGTCCTGCGGGCAGCGCATGCCCAGCAGGGCGATGTGGTCGGCGCGGGCCCAGTGCGCGGTGCGGTCGTTGTGGAACGGCAGCTCGCTGTCGCTGAACCCCGTCTGCATCCCGCTGTACTTGTTGATCGCGATGACGTCGGTGAAGAAGTCCCCGTTGTTCCGGCTGCCGTACGCCATGAGAGGCGTCCGGGTCAGCCGGGCGACCAGGGCGAGGAACGCCTCGCCGACGAAGGTCGTCTTCTTGCGGTACTTGTCCGCGACCGGGTCGTCGAGGTCGAGTTCGGGGACCTGCGGGTCGACGGGGCAGTTGCGCAGCACGTGCGCCTCGCTGCGGCCGCTGCGCCGGTCGAGGCGGACGCGTTCGCACGCCTCCACCAGGAACCCCGGGGCGTCGACCTGCGCCACTCCCGCGACGAATTCCCGGTGGTTGCGGTACGGATTTCCTGGCACGGCGGCGAGCACGGCGGTCAGTTCGTCGCGCTGGCCCGGGGTGAGTACGTGAATCGGTTCCATTCCGCCATGCTCCGCCCGCGCTTCGCGCGATTCATCGGTCGACCGGCCGAGCGAACTCCACCCGGGGACGAGGGAGTTCATCACCCCTGTCGATTCACGGGCCCGTCCGCGGGTGTTTCGTTGAGCCGGAGGGAGCGATCACGGGCACCGGCCGGGAGGAGCGGGTCGCGAAAGCCCCGTACGACCGGTCGCGAAAGCCCCGTACGAGCCGATCCGAGCTGATCCGATCCGAGTCGGTCCGACGCACCACCGACTCGGATTCGTCACCAACTCCGATCACCACCCACTCGGATCACAACGAATTCCGATCACCACGAATGCGGAGGTGCCCGCGTGTCACCCCAGACACTGGCCGCGAAGGTGTGGCGCGAGCACGTCGTGCGCCGGACCGGCGCCGGCAACGACCTGCTCTACATCGACCTGCACCTCCTGCACGAGGTGAACACCCCGCAGGCCTTCGCCGGGCTGCGGGCCGCCGGCCGCACCGTACGCCGCCCGGACCTGACGCTGGGCACCGAGGACCACAGCACCCCGACGGTCGCCGTCGACCACGCCGACCCGGACCCGGCACGGCGGCGCCAGCGGCGGACCATGGCGCGCAACTGCGCCGAGTTCCGCATCCCGATGCACCGCCTCGGCAGCGCGTCCCAGGGCATCGTGCACGTCATCGGACCCGAACTCGGCCTGGTCAGGCCGGGGACGACGGTCGTCTGCTGCGACTCGCACACCACGACCCTCGGCGCGTTCGGCGCACTCGCCCTCGGCATCGGCACCAGCCAGGTCGAACACGTCCTGGCCACCCAGACCCTCTCCCTGGCCCGCCCGAAGGACATGGCCGTGACGGTGAACGGCACCCTTCCGACGGGCAGCACGGCGAAGGACCTGGCCCTCGCGGTCATCCACCGGGTCGGCACGGCCGGCGCGCAGGGCCACGTGGTGGAGTTCCGCGGCGAGGCCGTGCGGGCGCTGTCCATGGAGGGCCGCATGACGCTGTGCAACATGGCCGTCGAGATGGGCGCCCGGGCCGGGATCGTGGCCGCGGACGAGGTCACCCGGGAGTACCTGCGCCGGGCGGCGCCCCGCGACGCCGGACGGTTCGACGGCCTCGCGCTCGACGGCGACCCGGACGCGCCCTTCGACCGCGAGGTCGAGCTGGACGGCGCCCGGGTGCTGCCGCGCGTGTCCTGGGGCACCAACCCCGCGCAGAGCGTGCCGCTGGACGGCACGGTGCCCGACCCGGGCGGACTGGCCGACGCGGCCGAGGCGACCGCCGCCCGCAGGGCCCTGGACTACATGGGCCTGGCCCCCGGCACCCGCGTACGGGACATCGCCGTCGACACCGTCTTCATCGGCTCGTGCACCAACAGCCGCATCGAGGACCTGCGGGCCGCCGCCTCCGTCCTGCGCGGCCGCCGGGTCCGGGTGGACACCGTCGTGGTGCCCGGCTCGGCCCGGGTGCGCAGGCAGGCCGTGGCGGAGGGCCTGGACCAGGACTTCGCCCGGGCCGGGGCCGACTTCCGGGCCGCGCCCGGCTGCTCCCTGTGCGTCGGCCTCGGCGAGGACCGGCTCGCGCCCGGCGTCCGCTCCGCCTCCACCACCAACCGCAACTTCGAGGGCCGCCAGGGCACCGGATCGCGCACCCACCTCGTCTCGCCCGCGGTCGCGGCGGCCACCGCCGTACGCGGCCGGATCACGGGTCCCGACGACCTGTGACGGGCGGGCGGCCCGCGCCCGGGGCGCGACCCCACGGCGGCACCGGACCGCGCACCGCGCTCCGGCCCCGCGCGCCCCGGGCACGCGCCCACCCCGGGCCCCACGGCCCCACCGACCAGGAGAGGAGAAGGCGATGACGTCGACGACACCGGCCGCACCCGCGGCCACGGCGGACGCGGCCCCCGACCCCGGCGCCCGCACGCCCGCGCCGCCCCCACCCGCCGGCGCGCACACCGGGACCGCCGTCCCGCTGCGCGTGCGCGACGTGGACACCGACCAGATCATCCCGGCGCGCTTCTGCACCAACACCGAGCGGACGGGCTTCGCCGAGGGCCTGTTCGCCGACTGGCGGGCCGCCGGGTCCGGATGCGTCCTGGACGACCCGCGCCACCACGGCGCCAGCGTGATCGTCGCCGCCGAGAACTTCGGCACCGGCTCCTCGCGCGAGGCCGCCGTCTGGGCGCTCGCCCAGAGCGGCGTCCGCGCGGTCCTCTCGCCCCGCTTCGGGGACATCTTCCGCGCCAACGCCTGGCTCAACGGGCTGTACGCCGTCACCGTGCCGCAGTCTTTCGTCGACGCCGTCTGGCGCGCCGTCGACGACGACCCGGCCACCGAGGTCCGGGTGGACCTCGCCGACCTCACCGTCACCGCGGCCGGACTCGTCCAGCCCTTCGCGCTGGACGCCGACACCCAGATCCGCCTGCTGCGCGGCCAGGACGCCATCGGCGCCACGCTCCACCACGAGGACGACGTCCGTACGTACGAGGCGCGCAGGGCCCCCACCCCGACGACCACGGCCCGCTTCCCGGCGGCGAAGGACCGGCCCCTCGCGGGCCGGACCCGCCGGGCGGGCCAGGAGGCGACCATGCCACCCGAGGACTCCGTGCACGCGCTGTACCGCCGCATCGACGAGGGCGACTTCACCGGCTTCGCCGCGCTCTTCCACGAGGACGCCGTCTACCACCGGCCCGGCAGCCCCGCGCTGGTCGGCCGCGACGCCATCGAGGCGTACTACCGGGACGAGCGCACCGTCGCCGACGGCACGCACACGCTCTCCCGGGTGCTGCTCAGCGACGGCGCCCTCGCGGTCGACGGCTCCTTCAGCGGCCACCTCACCGACGGCCGGGAACAGGCCCACCGGTTCGCCGAGATCTACGAGTTCGGGCCGGACGGCCTCTTCACCCGCCGCGACTCCTTCCTGTTCGTCCTCAACTTCTGAGGCCCGCGCACCCCGCGGGCCACCGAGCCCGCCACCCACCCCACCGAGCACGTGAGGACCACCAGATGACCGTCAGCAGTGCCGCACCCGCATCCGCCCACGACGCCGGAGCGACCACGCCGGGGGAGTCCGGCATCGGGAAGGCGGAGATAGGCGACTTCACCCCGCACATGGTGACGCTGCGGTGGACCGAGGAGGACGGCTGGACCACGCCCCGGCTCGGGCCGCACGAGAACCTGTCCCTGTCCCCGGCGACCGCCGTCCTCAACTACGGCCAGTCGATCATCGAGGGCCTCAAGGCGCACCGTCAGCCCGACGGCTCCTTCAGCGTCTTCCGGCCCCGCGACCACGCCCGCCGCTTCCAGGGCTCCGCGCGGCGCCTGTCGATGCCCGAACTGCCCGTCGCGCTCTTCGTCGACGCCCTGGACCGGCTCGTCGAGGCCAACACCGACGTCGTGCCCGACCGGCCCGGCTACAGCCTCTACCTGCGGCCCTACATGTTCGCCTCCGAGGCCAACGTGGTGCCGCGCCCGGCCCGCGAGTACACCGTCGTGGTCATCTCCTTCCTCATCGGAAGCTACTTCGGCGACAGCCCCGACGGCGTGTCCGCCTGGGTCTGCCGCGACTACGCCCGCGCCTTCCCCGGCGGCACCGGAAGCGCCAAGACGCCCGGCAACTACGCGCCCACCATGCCCGCCCAGCTCGCCGCCGGACAGGCGGGCTGCCAGCAGGTGGTGTGGCTGGACGCGGTGGAACGCCGCTGGGTCGAGGAGATGGGCAGCGCCAACCTCTTCTTCGTACGCGGCAGCGGTGAGGACCTCACCGTCGTCACCCCGCCGCTGAACGGCACTTTCCTGCCCGGCATCACCCGCGACTCGGTCATCGCCGTCGCCAGGGAGCTCGGCTACCGCGTCAGCGAGGAGCCCGTCGCCGTCGAGGACTGGCGCGCGGACTGCGAGTCGGGCCTGGTCACCGAGACGTTCGGGTGCGGCACGGCCGCCGTCGTCGCCGCCGTCGGCCGCGTCCGCGACGGCGATCACGAGTGGCAGGTTGGCGACGGCACGACCGGTCCCGTCACGAGCGCCGTCAAGGAACGACTCCTCGCCCACCACCACGGGCGCACCCCCGACGTCCACGGCTGGCGGCACCCCGTCCGGACGGGAGTACGGCGATGACCACGACCACCACCTCCACCTCCCTCGGTCCGGCACGCGTCGACGCCGAGCGGCTCCTGGACAACCTGGAGCGGCTGCGCGCCATCGGGGCGACCCGCGAGGGCGGCGTCACGCGCCGCGCCTTCAGCCAGGAGGACGTCAAGGGACAGGAGTTCGTGGCCGGACTGATGCGCGAGGCCGGGCTCACCGTCCACGTGGACGCCGCCGCCAACCTCGTCGGCACGCGCCCGGGGCGCGACCCGGACGGACCCGCCCTGGTGCTCGGCTCCCACCTGGACACCGTCCCCGGCGGCGGCGCCTACGACGGGGCGTACGGCGTCCTCGCGGCCGTCGAGGTCGCCCACACGCTGCACGAGCGCGGTACCCCGCTGGACCGCCCGCTCACCGTGATGGCGTTCAGCAACGAGGAGGGCACCACCGGCACCCCCGCCATGTTCGGCTCCCGGGCCGTCGCGGGCTGCCTGACCCCCGGTGAACTCCAGCTGCCGGTCGACGGACAGGACCGCCCGCTGGCCCAGGTCCTCGACGCCGCCGGAGGCGACAGCCGGCGCGTCGACGACGTCCGCAGGCCCCCCGGCTCCGTCGCCGCCTACCTCGAACTCCACATCGAGCAGGGGCCGGTGCTCATCGGCTCCGGCACCGAGATCGGCATCGTCGAGGGCATCTCCGGACGCCTCACCGCCGAGGTCACCGTCCGGGGCCAGGCCAACCACGCCGGCACCACCCCCATGACCGACCGCCACGACGCCCTGCTCGCCGCCGCCCGGATCACCGTCGGCGTCCCCGGCCTCACCGGACCCGACGGGGCCGTCCGGGTCGCCACCGTCGGCGACTGCCGGGTCTCGCCCGGCGCCTGGAACGTCGTACCCGGCGTGGCCACGCTCATCGTCGACCTGCGCGACATGTCCGAGGACAACCTGGAGGCCGGACTCGACCGGCTGCGCGCGCTCGGCGAGGAGGCGGCCCGCGCCACCGGCACCTCCGTCGACGTCGCCGAGGTCCAGCGGGTCAGCCCCACCCCCTGCGACACCGGCCGCCGCGCCACGGTCCGCCGCGCCACCGACGCGCTCGGCCTGTCCAGCGTCACCCTGCCCAGCGGCGCCGGACACGACGCCCAGTGGATGGCCCGCATCGCCCCCACCGCCATGATCTTCGTGCCCAGCGAGGAGGGCGCGAGCCACGTCCCGTACGAACGCACCGCGCCCGCCGACCTCGTCCGGGGCGCCGACGTCCTGCTCGGCTGCACCCTCCTGGAGGGAACGGCGGAGCGTGAAGGAACGACGGCCTTCGAGGGTCCGGCGACGCTGGAGGGAACGACGACATGACCACCGCGACCCGGCTGCCCGCCCTCCCGATCCAGCGGGGCATGTGGCTCGCCTCCCAACTCGACCCCATCGGCTCCGAGTTCACCGTCTCCACCGCCGTCCGCCTGACCGGTCCCGTGGACCCCGCCGCGCTCCACGCCGCGCTGCGCGACGTGACCGGCGAACACCCCCTGCTCCGTGCCCGGTTCGCGCGCTACGGCCACAACGGTCTCTCCCTGGTGGTCGATCCTGACCTCACCGTCCCGCTGGAGGAGACCGACCTCTCCGGCCGGTCCGCCGCGAGCGCCGTGGACACCGCCCGCGCCCGCGTCGCCGACGCCGCGCGCGTCCCCTTCGACCTGGAGAACGGCCCGCTGCTGCGCGCCATGCTGCTGCGCCTCGGCCCCGAGGACCACGTCGTCGCGCTGCACCTGCACCACGCGGTCTGCGACGGGGAGTCCGTGCAGATCCTGTACGACGCGTGGCACCGCGCCTACCTGCGCCGCACCGGAGCCGCCGGGGACGCGGGGGCCGGAGCGCCGCCCGTACGGCAGGAGGGCGCGGCCCCGGAGAGGCCCGCGCGCGACGACACCCCGGACTACTTCCGGCACGCCGCCCTGTCGGAGGCCGAGCACGCCGACGGCCTCGCCTACTGGAGCCGCCGCCTCGACGGCGCCCGGCCCCTGGCGCTGCCGCTGACCGGCGCCCCCGGACGCACCGACCGCGACGGCGCCGGACACCGCTTCGCCCTGCCCGCCGACCTGGTCCGGCGCGTCGACGCGTACGCCCGCGCCTCCCGCACCACGCGCTACGCGGTGCTGCTGACCGCCTACACCTGCCTGCTCGCGCGGCTGTGCCGCACCGAACAGGTCACCGTCGGCACGACCGCGTCCACCCGGCTCAGCGAGGAGTCGCGGCACGTCGTCGGCCCGCTGTTCAACACCCTCGCCCTGCACGCCCCGATCGGCCACGACGCCACCTTCCGGAACGCCACCGAGACGGTGACCGACACCGTGTTCGACGCCTTCGAGCATGTACGGGTGCCGTTCGAGGACGTCCTCGACACCGTGCGCACCGCCGCCTCCTCCGGGCTGCGCAACCCGCTGTTCAACGTGTTCTTCGAACTCGACCACGACACGGCCCCCGCCCTGCGCCTGCCCGGGTGCGCGACGACCGCGTTCCCCTTCCCCGACCACGCGCCCAAGACCGACCTGATGCTGGTCCTGCGGCCCGACGCGGACGGCCTGGCGGGCGAGTTCACCTACCGCACCGCCGTCTGCGACGAGACCGGGGTCCGGGCGCTGGCCGAGGGCTTCACCGCCCTGCTCGACAGCGCCCTCGCCGCGCCGGACACCCCCGTGGCGCGGCTGCCCGTGATGCCGCCGCACCGCACGGCCGAGGTGCTGGAGGGATTCGCCGACGGAGGCCCGGTCCCGTTCGACGACCGCTGTGTGCACCGGCTCTTCGAGGACCAGGTGCGCCGCACCCCCGGGGCCGTCGCCGTGCGCGAACTCGGCGACAGCGAGCGGACTTTGACGTACGAGGAGCTGAACGGCCGGGCCAACCGGCTGGCCCGCTACCTGGTCGACCAGGGCGTCGCCCCGCACGACCGGGTCGCGCTGCTGCTGCGCCGCTCGCCCGACCTCGTCGTGGCCTGCCTCGCCGTGTGGAAGGCCGGGGCCGCCTACGTACCGCTCGACCCGGCCTTCCCCGACCCCCGCCTGGCCTTCGTCGTAGAGGACACCGAAGCGCGCCTGGTCGTCACAGAGTCGGCCCTGGCCGGACGGGCGGCGGCACTCGGCGGCGACGTGGTCGTCCTCGACGAGGCGTGGCCCGCCGTCGCCGGACACGCCGGGAGCGACCTGGTCGGGGGACCGGACGCGGACGCGCTCGCGTACGTCATCCACACCTCCGGGTCCACCGGCAAGCCCAAGGGCGTGCTCGTGGAGCACCGAGGGCTCGCCAACTTCCTCGCCTGGTGCGTCCGGCGCTACGCCGCCGAGGGCGACGGCGGGGCCCCGCTGTTCTCCTCCATGGCCTTCGACATGGTGGTCCCCGACCTGTACACCCCCCTGCTCATCGGCCAGTCGGTGGCCCTGGCACCGGACGGACTCCCGCCGGACCGGCTCGGCGAGGTGCTGGCGGGCGGAGCCCCGTACAGCTTCGTCAAGCTGACCCCCGGACACCTGGAACTGCTCGCCGCCCAGCTCACCCCCGAGCAGGCGCGCGGCCTGGCCCGCCTGCTCGTCGTCGGCGCCGACGCCTTCCCGCCCGCGGTCCTCGCGGCCTGGCGCGCGCTCGCCCCCGACGTGCCGCTGCTCAACGAGTACGGGCCGACCGAGGCGACCGTCGCCAACAGCACGTACGAGATCCCGCCCCCGGCCGCCCCGGGAGCCCCGGAGGCCGACGCGCCGGCCACCCTGCCCATCGGGCGTCCCATCCCCAACACGACGCTGTACGTCCTGGACGAGGACCGCGCGCCGGTCCCGCCCGGAGTCGTCGGGGAGCTCCACATCGGCGGGACGTGCGTCGCCCGCGGCTACGCCAACCGGCCCGGCACCACGGCCGAGCGGTTCGGCGAGGACCCCTACGGCCCGCCCGGCGCACGGCTCTACCGCACCGGCGACCTCGGGCGCTGGCTGCCCGACGGACAGGCCGAGTTCCTCGGCAGGTCCGACCACCAGGTCAAGATCAACGGCTACCGGGTGGAACCCGGCGAGGTCGAGGCCGCCCTGGTCGCCACCGAAGGCGTCCACCAGGCCCTGGTGGTCACCGCGGCCACCCCCGCGGGCGCCCCGGCCCTGGTCGCGCACGTCGTGCCGGAGCCGGGCAGCACCCTCGACCCGGCCGCCCTGCGCACCGAGCTCGCCCGCACCCTGCCCGCGCACCTGGTGCCCGCCCGCGTCCTCGAACTCGCGCACGTCCCCCTCAACGCCAACGGCAAGGTCGACCGGGGGGCCCTGCCCGCACTCGAGTGGGGCGGCGCCGCCACCGACGCGCCGCGCGGCCCCCGCACCCCCGCCGAGGAGGCCGTCACCCAGGCCTGGGCGGAGGTGCTCGGCCTCGCCCCCGACGCGTTCGGCCCGGACGACAACTTCTTCGGGCTCGGCGGCAACTCCCTGCTCGTGCTCACCGTCGTCGCCCGGCTACGCGGCCTGCTCGGCGCCCAGCTGACCTTCGCCCGCTTCCTCCAGGACCCCACCGTCGCCGGGATCGCCGCCGCGCTCGGCGAGAGCGCCCAGCCGTCCGGCGGCCACAGCCTGTCCCTGCTCGCCCCCGACGGGGACGGCGTGCCCACGGTGTTCGTCCACCCCCTGGGCGGCACGGTCTTCTGCTACCGCCACCTCGTCGGGATCCTCCAGGGCGAGGGCCCCCTGTACGGGCTCACCCTGGGGGCCCTGCGCGGCGAGGACCCCGAGGGCGACGACCGCCTGGAGGACACCACCGCCCGCTACGCGGCCGAGATCCGCGAGGCCGTGCCCGGCCCGGTCAACGTGGTCGGCTGGTCGGCCGGAGGCGTCACCGCCTTCGAGACCGCCCGGCAGATCCGCGCGCTCGGCGGCGAGGTCGCCCACCTGGCGCTGCTCGACCCCAGCCCCCCGCAGGAGAACCCCCGCTGGCGCGGATACGTACGCCAACTGCGGCGCATCCGGACCCGGTTGGGCCTGGCGGGCGACGAGGAGAGGGAGGAGGAGTTCCAGGCGGTGCTGCGCAGCGACCTGTTCCAGGCCATGGGCATCGACCCCGCCACCTGCCGCGACTACTCCCTCTTCCCGCAGGACGTCCTGCACATCTGGCAGCGCCAGCTCGAAACGCTCGGCGGGTACGAAGTGGGCCACTACGAAGGCCCGATGACCGTGCTGACCTCGCAGGAGAAGGACGGCGACGACCAGATCCTCCTGGTGGCGCAGTGGCAGGAACACGCCGGCGGACCGGTCAAGCACATCCAGGTGGGCGGCGACCACCTCGGCATGATGCAGCTGCCCGCCGCGGCCTCCTCCGCGGCGGCGCTGCGGGAACTGATCACCCAGGGAGGGAAGACCCGCGATGACCACGCACGCTGACGCGCCCACGCACGCCACTACCGCCGCACACACGGACGCCCCCAACGCCGCAAACGCCCCCACCGCCGCACACGCGGACGCCGCCGCACGCACGGACGCCGCCGCACACACGGGCACCGACGCGACCACGGGCTCGACGCGCGCGGCGGAGACCGACGCGACCGCCAGCGCTCCGCACGCCGACGCCGAGCAGGTCATCGGCGAGTTCTACTCCGAGTTCCCCTACCCCTGGCACGCCACCCGCCTCACCGCACCCGACGACCCGGCCCTCCACCCCTCCCTCCTCTCCCAGGAGCTGGGCGACTTCACCCACCGGCGCATCCCGCCGGGCGCCCGGGTATGGGTGCCGGGCTGCGGCGTCAACCAGGCGCTCATCGTCGCCCTGCGGTTCCCCGACGCGGAGGTGGTCGGCAGCGACGTCTCCACCGACTCCCTCGACCTGTGCCGCACCGCGCGCGACCAGGTCGGCGCGTCCAACCTCACGCTGCGCGAGGAGGGCATCAGCGACGCCCCGTACCGGCAGGAGTTCGACTACGTCGTCTGTACCGGGGTGATCCACCACCACCCCGAACCCGGCATGCTCCTGGCCCGCCTCGCCGCCGCCCTCAAGCCGTCCGGCGTGCTGGAGCTCATGGTCTACAACGCGTACCACCGGCGCGAGATCACCGCGTTCCAGGAGGCGATGCGCCTGCTGGGCCGCGAACAGGACCTCTGGTTCGCCCGCCGGGTGGCCGGCTCCCTCACCCGCGACAGCGAACTCACCCGCCAGCTGCGCGCCGACCTCGGCGAGCCGGAGGAGCAGTTCGCCGACAGCTGGCTCAACCCGTGCGAGCGCAACTTCACCGTCCGTACGCTGCACGAGACGGCGCGCGCGGCCGGGCTCGCCCTGGAGGCGCCCTGCGCCAGCCCGCTCGCGACCGGCCTCGACCTGTACGACTGGCGGGTGCCCTGCGCCGACGCCCAACTCAGGCGCCAGGCAGACGGATTGGACGACACGACGCGCTGGCAGGTCACCCAGGCGCTCAGTGTCGACCGCAGCCCGCTGCTCTGGTTCTACCTGCGCCGCGACGACAACCCGCTGCCCGCGCTGCGCGAGGTGGACCGCGACGAGGCGTTCCTGGACACCGCGTTCGTCCCCGTGGAGGCGCGGGAGCGGGTGTGGGTGATGGGCCGCACCGGCGGCTACCGCGCCCTGGAGGAGCCGCAGCCCCTGGTCACGGGTCCGGCCTCGGCCCTCCCGTGGCTCCCGGGGGCGTCGGACGGTGAGCGCACGGTGCGCGAGCTGCTCGCCGACCGGGGCGAGGTGCCCTCCGGCGACGAGCTGCGCGACCTGCGCATCCGCCTCACCACGCCGTCCTTCCCGTACCTGCGGGCGGTGACGGGTCCATAGGAGCCCTGGGTGGATCGTGCAGTGGGCCCCGCACCGGCCGGTGCGGGGCCC
>NZ_JBEOYE010000053.1:0-66034 GCF_040296945.1 Streptomyces sp. NPDC001941
CGGGCGGCAACCGCCGCCCGGCACCAGCCGGGCGGCAACCGCCGCACGCTCATGTCCGGGTGCGGCCCGCCTCCTCCCGTACGAAGCGCGCCAGGCGCGCCACCCCGTCCGCGATCTGACTGTGCGTCAGGTAACTGACGGACAACCGCAGGGCGCGCTCCCCGCCGCCCTCGGGGTAGAAGTACGCCATCGGGGTCCAGATGACGCCGTACTCCTCGGCCGAGCGGGTCAGCGCGGCGTTGTCCGCGCGGAACGGCACGGTGACGGACAGGAAGAACCCGCCGCTCGGCTCGTTCCACCGCACGCCGAGCGCGGCGCGCTCGGCCGGCGGGAATGCCTCCTCCAGGGCCCGGAGCGTCACCCGCATCGCGTCGCCGTAGTACGCGGCCGTGGCCTCGTTCAGGTCGGTGGCGCGGCCGTCCGCGGTGAGCAGCATCCCGGCCACCAGCGCCTGGCTGACGGGCGAGGTGTTGACCGTCACCATGGACTTGATCTTGGCGAGTTCGCCGGCCAGCAGGCCGGTGCGCCCCTGGGCGTCCACCACCGGCTGGTCCGCGACGGCGAAGCCGACCCGGGCGCCGGGGAAGAGCGTCTTGGACAGCGAGCCCAGGTGCACCACCCGGTGCTCGCGGTCCAGGGACTTCAGGGTCGGCAGCTGGCGCCCCGGGCTGACCAGCCGGTAGGGGCTGTCCTCCAGGAGCAGCACGTCCTCGCGCGCGGCCAGTTCCAGCAGCTCGCGCCGGGTGTCGAGCGGCATCGTGGTGCCGGAGGGGTTGGAGTGGTCGGGGATCACGTAGAAGGCCCGGGGACGGCGCCCCCTGGCCCGCTCGGCCCGGATCGCCGCGGCCAGGTCGGCGCAGCGGAAGCCGCCCTCGGCCTCGGCCACCGCGACCGGGTGGACGTCGAGCAGCCGCGCCGCGCCGGTCACGCCGACGTAGCAGGGGCTGGAGACGAGCAGCACGTCCTCGGGGCCCCGGATCAGCGCCCGCACCGCGAGCAGCATCGCCTCCTGGGCCCCGACCGTGACGACGATGGACTCGGGCGCCACGTCGATGCCCTCGTCCTTGCGCAGCGAGTCCGCGATCAGTTCGCGGATCTGGCCGCTGGTGGGTCCGTACTGGAACAGCGCGGAGCGCACCTGTCCGGGCGTGGCGCCCGAGTCGCGCAGGTGGTCGAGGTAGCGGCGCAGGTAGGTGAAGATCTGCTCGGTCTCGAAGAAGCCGTCGTAGGGGCGCCCCGGCGCGAAGGAGACCGCGTCGGGGTAGCGGCCGGTGATCTCGTTGAGGAAGTTCATGGTGTCGAGGACCGGGTCGCTGACGCTGCCGTGCAGATCGCGCGCGTGCAGCACCGAGGGCCCCGGGCTCGCGGTGTCGTACGTGAACTCCGCCCCGGTTCCGAGGAGTTCGGGCCCGGCCTCACTGACCGCGCCGGTGCCGGTGAGGGCGAGGGCGTCGGTCAGCTCCTCCGTCAGCAGGGACAGCACGTGGGCGGCGCCCCGCTCCCCCGCGACGGCCAGGCCGTGCAGGACCGGGCGGCCCACGAGCACGGCGTCGGCGCCCAGGGCGAGCGCCGCCAGGACGTCCGCGCCGCGCCGCACCCCGCCGTCGACCAGCACCGGGCAGGCCCCGGCCACCGCGCCGGCCACGTCGGCCAGCACGTCCAGGGTGGCCGGGGCGCCGTCGAGCTGGCGGCCGCCGTGGTTGGAGACCACGATCCCGTCCACGCCCGCCGCCACCGCCCGCCGCGCGTCCTGCGCGCTGAGGACGCCCTTGACCAGCACCGGCAGGCTGCTGATGGAGCGCAGCCAGTCGACGACCGACCAGTCGAGCGCCGGGTCGAACTCGGCGAGCGCGTGTCCACTCGGCGAGTCGTAGCCGCCGCCCGGCAGGTTCGCCGGGGCCACCCCGGCGGGCAGCCGGAAGCCGTTGCGCTCGTCGCGCAGCCTGCGGCCGAGCCGGGGCGCGTCCACGGTGAGCACCAGCGCCTCGAAGCCGGCCCGTTCGGCCCGCTCCACCAGGGCCCGGGTCACGGCCCGGTCCCGGAAGCAGTACACCTGGAGCCACAGCGGCGCCGAGGCGGCGGCCGCGATGTCCTCGAAGGTGCGGCTCGCGAAGGTGCTGACGACCAGCGGCACCCCGGCGGCCCCGGCGGCGCGCGCCGTGGCGACCTCGCCCTCCGGGTCGGCGAGCGTGTGGTACGCCATCGGGGCGACGGCCACCGGGGCGGACCAGCCGCGCCCGAGGACCTCGGTCTTGGTGTCGGGCGCGCCGCGGCCGGTGAGCACCCGGGGCCGCAGCCGGACCCGGTCGAAGGCCGCCGTGTTGGCGGCCAGGGTGCGCTCGTCGCCCGCGCCGCCGTCCAGGAAGTCCCGTACGGCGGGCGTCAGGCGCGCGTGCGCCGCGGCGGCGTAGTCGGCGAGCGAGACGGGACGGGCGTCCGTGGTGTCGGTGGCGCTCATCCCGCGGTCAGCCGCTCGCGCTCCACGGCCTCGTACAGCGCGCGGATGTTGGAGCTGCCGAAGCCGCGCGAGCCCTGGCGCTGGATCAGCTCGAAGAAGAGCGTGTTGCGCTCGTACGGGGAGCGGCTGAAGAGCTGGAGCAGGTGCCCCCACTCGTCGCGGTCGGCGAGCACCTGGGTGTCGCGCAGCTCGTCGACGATCCCGCGCAGTCCCTCGAACCGCTCCACGAGCAGGTCGTAGTAGGAGTCGGGGGTGGTGAGGAAGTCGACGCCGCGGTCCCTGAACTCCCGTACGGCGGTGGTGATGTCGTCGACCAGGAAGGCCAGGTGCTGCACGCCGGGGCCGCCGTTGCGCTCCAGGAAGGAGTCGAGCTGGCCGGGGTCCTTGGCCGGGTCGGGGGCGACGAGGGTGAAGGTGGCTCCGCCGGTGGCGCTGCGCACGACGACGGAGTCCATCGCCTGGCCGCCGACGGCGACGTACTCGGAGTAGAAGCGGGAGAAGCCGAAGCCCTTCTGGTAGAAGTCCGCGTACTCCTCCAGCGTGCCGCCCGCCAGGCAGACGGCCACGTGGTCCAGGAGCCGGACGTGTCCGCCCGGCCGCCGGGCGGGCGCGGTCGAGGGGATCCAGTTGCGGCCGGCGGGCATCCGGTCGGCCGTCGCGGGTACGAGCGTGTGGACGACGGAGCCGAAGCCGGTGACGGCCGTGCCGCCGCGCGGCGATTCGGCGTCGCGGGCGCCCGCGAGCAGCGCGGCGTCCCGGGTGGCCGCCACGTCGTCGCAGGTGAAGGCGATGTCGGCGATCCCGTCGCCGTGTTCGTCGAGGAACTTCCAGATCCCGCGTCCCGAGGTGACGACCAGCTGGACGTCACCCTGTCCGAGCAGGATGGAGCTGCGGTCGACCTCGACGGAATCGGCGATGCGGGTGAAGCCCAGCGCGGACGTGAAGTGGTCGACGGCGGCGAGCTTGTCGCGGGTGAAGAGCTCCACGTACGCGATGTCTTGCACAACCACGAGAGAAACCTCCTGTTGGCTTGGGCGGGGCACCCGCGCCGCGTCGCGGCGTCACGGTGCCCCGCCCGGGGGATGTCACTGCGCGGTCAGCCGGTGGCTACCAGCGCCACTCCTGCTGCTTGAAGAGGTGACCGGCCTTGATGTCGCGGTCCTTGCACCAGGTCAGGAACTCCTCGATCTGCTTGATCTGGTAGGTGTCCTCGGTGTAGGTGGTGGCCATGACGTGGCCCAGCCAGTCCTCCTCGCCCATCGCGTAGACGTACGCCTCGCGGGCACCGAGCTCGGTCATGATGGCCGCGGCCTGCTCGGCGTTGGAGCCGGACAGCTTGCGGGAGTTGCTCATCTTCTTGGTGACCGGGACGGTCAGCAGGGCCTGGTAGAGCCAGGTCAGCGGGGCGCCGTCGCACTCCATGCCGAGGAAGGCGATGTCGGCGGTGCCCAGGTGGTTCTTGATGTAGCGGTAGAGGTTGGGCTCGATGCCGGAGGAGTCGGCGCCGATGAAGACCTTCTTGCCGGCCAGCTCGGCCCAGTAGGTGGACTTGGCGCGGATGTCCAGGTCGCAGTGCTCGCCGAGGAACGGCGTCGCGGTGACCTTGCCGCCGGGGAACTCGACCTCGTCGAAGTCGTCGACCTCGATGACGTTGAAGCCCTGGTGGCGCAGCATGAGCGCCATCGACGGGTCGGCCAGGTTGCCGCGCGAGGAGCGCGGGACGACGATCGCGCCGAGCCGGCCGCGCAGCTGGAGCAGGGTCTCCAGGACGATGTGGTCCTGGTGGCCGTGGGTGATCAGGACGAGGTCGATGTAGTCGGGCAGGTCGTCCAGCGTGTAGCGGTCGGTCTTGTCGCTGTCCGCGCTGATGAACGGGTCGGTGACGATGGCGGCCTCGGGCGTCTGGAGGACCAGGCAGGCGTGGCCGAAGTAGCGGATGCGGCCGCCGCCCTCGATGTGCCGGTCCTCGTTGAGGCTCGGCCGGTCGGTGAGCAGCGTGCGCAGCTGCTTGGCCTGGGCGTCGTCCAGGCCGAGGGCGTCGCGCAGGTGCGCCAGCGTGGTGGGGTGCACCCGGCTCCTGAACAGCTCGGCCAGGCCGTCGTGGCGGAACGGGATGTCCAGCTCCAGGACGTCCGGCGAGGGCAGCCGCGGGGTGCTGAGGATGAACGGGCGCTCGATGCCGGTCTCCAGGGAGAGCTGCACCGACTGGCGCTGCTCCTGGTAGACGCTGCTCTTGTAGACGACCGGCTCCATGAAGCGCATCTGCGCCTGGTTGTCGGTGTCGTACGCGAGCTCCACCAGGCCGCCGAGCTCGGCGGGGAGCTTGGGGTAGAGCGGGGTCAGGTCGAAGCCGGTGGCGTTGGCGCGCAGGATCTCCTGCCCTGCGGCTATCGCCTCGGCGAACTTGAGCATGTCGGCCCGGTCGCGCTTGATCGCGGCGAGCAGGTCGCGCACCTCGTCGGCGCGCTCCTCCGGGATGTTGATGAAGTAACCGCCGCGCAGCTCCGGGTTGTTGGAGGCGGCCACGTGCACCTGGGGCGACTGCAGGTACGACTCCAGGAGCGGTACCTGGAGGAACGCCAGGTTCATCGCCGCCTGGACCGGCGCGATGGTGTAGGGCCAGGCGAAGAACCTGTCCACGAGCGGCTCGATGATGGCTTGGGACTTCAGGTACAGCTGCTCGTCAGCCATGGGTGTGCTTTCCCTCCGAGAGAACCGAAGAACAGGACCGCCCGGAGCGCACGCATTTCGGGTGCACAAGGCGCAGTAGCGGACCGTGGGTGGAGAACGAATTTCGATGGATCGGCGGACCCGCTTTCTTCGTCCACCGCGGATCCTGCCGGAACAGAATGGCCCGGCGGGGCGCCCCGCTCAACAGCTCTGGGCTGAACAGCACGAAGAGTGAAATCCCGGTGGAACGGCGGGCGTTCAACCGCTGCCGGGACCCGGTTGAACGCCCGGTGAGCACGCCGGATTCGTACGCCCGGCTCAGGCGGCGATCGGCGCGACCGTGGGCCCGGCCAGTTCCAGGTAGTCGGGGACGGCGAGGGCGACGGACAGGTCCAGGCGGCCCGCGTTGAAGTAGATCTCGTCGTGGACGAGCAGCCCCTCGTCGACGAGGAGGTCCAGCTCGGGCGAGAATGCGAACGGCGTGATGGAGCCGCTGACGCTGCCGGCCAGCCGCTCGGCCACCGCCCGGTCGGCGAACGAGGCCTCGCGCCCGCCGTAGCGCTCGGCCAGGGCGGCCAGGTCCACCCGGCGGTCGCCCGGCACCACGGCCAGTACGTACCGCCTCGACCGCTTGCCGGTTGCCACCCGTACGACGAGGGACTTGGCGGCCTGCTCCAGCGGGTGCCTGCGCAGCACGCTGGCGGCCTCGGTGGAGCCCTCGGGGCGGTGCGCGATCACCCGGAAGGCGACGGTGCCGGACGCGAACATCTCGCTGAGCCGGCGGAAGGCGTCCGGGGCGTCCTCCGTGCCCCCTGGTATGTCTCCGGATGTGTCTCCTGGTGTCATGTCTCCGGGTACGTCGGTGGCTCTTCCGGCGGGTCTTTCGGCATTCCTGTGCACATCGCCTCCGCGGCAGTGGTCCGGGGAAAGGGGGAGAGAGCAAAAAGGGGAAGGGGAATACGCGACGATCGTGAGCGTCGCTCATCCTAGGAATACCGCCGTGTCGCGTCATGCGTTCAACTGCGGTTGAACGGAATCCGCGCACCCACCGCCGGTGAATTCCCCCGGGAACGACGAAGCCGCCGCCGGTGGTCCGGCGACGGCTTTCCGCGTACGGGGGAATCTGCGGGGGGAATCCTCTGTGGGGAGTCCTTGTGGGGGGTCCTCGTGGGGGGAGTTCTCGTGGGGGGTGGGAAGGGCCTCACTGGTCCCTGCGCTGCACGGCGAAGACCGTGATGACCACGGACACCAGGGCCCACACCGCGTACACGGCCCACGCCCCGGACTCCGACCAGGGGAAGTGCGCGGGCTTCTCGACGACCTGGATCAGCCGCGCCCATGCGCTGTAGGGCAGCAGGTGGTCCACCACGGCCGTGCCGTAGTGGTCGTCGCTGACGCCCATCGGCACCAGGAGCAGCAGCGCGAAGCTGACGCCCATCGTGGCGGCGCTGGCCCGGACGAGCGCGCCGACGGCCATGCCCACCAGCGCGGCGACCGGGGCGGCGAGCGCCGAGCCGAGCAGCGAGGGGATCACGCCGGTGTCGGTGAGCGACAGGCCCGCGTCGCGACCGGACAGGATCGCCTGGGTGAGCCAGAACGAGCCCAGCGCGGCGGCCAGTCCGAGGCCGGTCGTCACCACGGTGACGACGAGGACCTTGGCGCTCATCACGGAGCGGCGGGCGGGCACGGCCGTGAAGGTCGTACGGATCAGACCGGTGCCGTACTCGCCGACGACCGTGAGGGCGCCGATCGCGCTCGCGGTGAGCATCAGGCACAGCACGGCGGCGTCCGTGAAGGAGTCCAGCATCGCCCAGTTGGGCATGAACTCGGCCTTCTGCTGGGCGCTCCAGCTCGGCCAGTTGCTGTAGTCGTTGTACGCGGTGAAGACGTTGAAGCCGATGATGGCGAGGGCGCTGCCCAGGAACGCCCAGGGCGTCGAGCGCAGCGACCAGAGCTTGATCCACTCCGCGGCCACCAGGTCGACGAAGCGGGCGCGCGGCTCGGCCGGGGCGGCGGGCCGCACGGGCGTGGACGCGGGGGGCGTGGCGGTCACGGTCATCGGGTCTCTCCTGCGGCGTACTCGACGCTGTCGGCGGTCAGTTCCATGAAGGCCGCTTCCAGCGACGCGGTGTGGGGGGTCAGTTCGTGCACGGGCACCATGTGCTGGAAGGCCAGGTCGCCGATGCGGGACGCGCTCAGGCCGCTGACGGTCAGGGAGTTGTCGGTGTGCGGCTCGACGGAGGCGCCCTCGTCGGCGAGCACGGTGCGCAGCGCGGCGACGTCGGGCGTGCGCACGGTGACGCTCTGCCGGGTGCCCCGGGCCGCGAAGTCCTTGAGGCTCTCGGCGGCGATCAGCCGGCCCCGGCCGATGACGACGAGGTGGTCGGCGGTGTTCTCCATCTCCGACATCAGGTGGCTGGAGACGAACACGGTGCGCCCCTCGGCGGCGAGCCGGTGGAACAGGCCCCGCACCCACTTCACGCCCTCGGGGTCCAGGCCGTTGAGCGGCTCGTCGAACAGCAGCACCGGCGGGTCGCCGAGCAGCGCGGTGGCGATGCCGAGCCGCTGCTTCATACCGAGGGAGTAGCCGCCGATGCGGCGGTCGCCCGCGTCGCCGAGGCCGACCTCCTCCAGGACGTCGTCGACCCGGCGGCGCGGCAGACGGTTGCTGACGGCCAGCGCCCCCAGGTGGGCCCGGGCGGTGCGCCCGCCGTGCACGTCGTGCGCGTCGAGGAGCGCGCCGACGTGGCGCAGTCCGCGCGGCCGGTCGGCGAAGGGCCTGCCGTCGATGGTGACGCTGCCGCTGGTGGGCCGGTGGAGTCCCAGCATCATGCGCAGGGTGGTGCTCTTGCCCGCGCCGTTGGGGCCCAGGAAGCCGGTGACGTGACCGGGGCGCACCGTGAAGGTGAGGTCGCTGACCGCGTCCTTCGGACCGTACCTCTTGGTGAGTTCGCTGACTTCGATCATGTGCAACATCGTGGCCCGGAGCCCCCCGGGGCGTCATCGGTCCACCGCGGACAATCGGTGAACGCCCTTGTCGACCACGGTTGTACAACCGGGGTCCGATCCCCCCTCCGCGCACGGCGGTTACGATCAGTGCATGCCTGCCACCACGCGTCACCACCTGGCGGAGCGGGTTCCTCCGGGTCTGTGGAGCGGCGCCGCCTGGTGCGCGGCGGCCCTCTTCCCCCTCGTCTGGCCGCAGTCGGCGGCCCGCGACGGGGCGGCTCCGCCCCCGGGCGCCCTGGACACCCTGTGGGGCCAGTCGTTCCTCGCCCTGTCGGCCGTCCTCGCACTGACCGGCTGCGCCCTCCTGGAGCGGGCCGCCCGCACGGGCTTCGGGCTGCTCCTCGCGGGGACGGCCGCCTTCGCGCTGGCGTGGCGCCAAGGGGAGGTACCCGCACCGCAGTTCGCGGCCGTGGACATCGCGCTGGGCGTCGTCGCGGCGTCCCGGCCGCGCCGCGCCTCGCTGCCGTTCGCCGCCGCCGCGCTCGCCCTGCCGGCCGTCTTCCTCGTCGTACGGCTGGTGACCACGGGCGAGGCCGGGACGCCGTCGGAGCCCTTCGTGGCCCTCACCGTCGTCGTCGCCTGGCTCGTCGGCAACTCCGTCCACCAGTCACGCGACTACGCCGAGCGGCTGCGGGCACAGCTCGCGGAGCAGATCACGGCCCGCGCGGTGACCGCCGAACGCCTGCGGATCGCCCGCGAGTTGCACGACATGGTGGCCCACAGCATGGGCATCGTCGCGCTCCAGGCAGGCGCCGCGGCGCGCGTGGTGGCCACCCGGCCCGAGGACGCGCGCACCGCGATGCTCGCCGTGGAGAGCGCGGGCCGCGAGACCCTGTCGGGCCTGCGCCGGATGCTGGTGGCCCTGCGCGCCGCGGACGACGAGGGTGACGACGCAGGTGGCGCGCCACTGGCCCCGGTCGCGGGCCTGGACCACGTGGAGCGCCTGGCGGGGGCGACGACCGCCGCGGGCGTGCGGGTGCGGGTGGCGTGGAAGGGCGAACGCAGGCCGCTGCCCCCGGAGATCGACCTGTCGGCGTTCCGCATCGTCCAGGAGTCCGTCACCAACGTGGTGCGCCACGCGGCGGTCGACTCCTGCGACGTGACCCTGGAGTTCACCGAGCGCGACCTGTCGGTGGAGGTCCTGGACCGGGGGCGCGGCGACGGCTCGTCGGCGGGCACCGGATACGGTCTGGCGGGGATGCGCGAGCGCGTCGCGCTGCTGCACGGCGAGTTCAGCGCGGGACCGCGCCCCGACGGCGGCTTCCGCGTCGCCGCGCGCTTGCCCGTACCGTCCCCGTCGTAAGCCATAAGCCGTAAGCGATAAGTCGTGAGCCGAGAGTCGCAGGCCACAAGCCGTAATCCGTAGGAGATACATGTCCGTCCGCGTCCTGCTCGTCGACGACCAGCCGCTCGTCCGCACCGCCCTGCGCATGGTGATCGCCGAGTCCGACGACCTGGAGGTGGTGGGCGAGGCGGGCACCGGGGACGAGGCCCTGGAGGTGGCGGCGGAGCAGCGGCCCGACGTCGTGGTGATGGACGTGCGGATGCCCGGCATGGACGGCATCGAGGCGACCCGCCGGCTCACCGCGGAGGACGGCGGCCCGCACGTGATCGTCCTGACGACCTTCGACGAGGACGAGTACGTGTACGGGGCGCTGCGCGCGGGCGCGTCCGGCTTCCTCGTCAAAGACATGGCCCTGGACGACATCCTGGCCGCCGTGCGCGTCGTCGCCTCCGGTGACGGCCTGCTCGCGCCCGCCGTCACCCGGCGCCTGATCAAGGAGTTCGCGAACCGGCCCGAGGCGCCCGCGGTGCCCGCCGGGCGGCTGTCCGCGCTGACCGAGCGCGAGCGCGAGGTGCTCACGCTGGTGGGCCGGGGCCTGTCGAACACGGAGCTGGCGGCCGAGCTGCACATCAGCGTGGCCACCGCGAAGACCTACGTCACCCGCCTGCTGTCGAAGCTGGACGCCCGCGACCGCGTCCAGCTGGTGATCACCGCCTACGAGACGGGGCTCGCGGGCCGCTGATCCAGCGCGTGCCACAGCCGTACGCCTCCGGGGGCGCCCGCTCCCCGTACCGCCACGGCCGCCGCCGCGCCGGGGCCCGCCGGCAGCTCCGTGACCGTCCAGCCCGGCGGGTCGACGGTCAGGTCGTCCAGGGCCAGCGAGCGCCCGAGGCCGGTGCCCAGGCCCTTGAGGTAGGCCTCCTTGCGGGCCCAGGTCCGGGCGAAGGCACCGGCCCGCCCGTCCGGCGCGGCCGCCTCCACCACCGCCCGTTCGGCCGGGTGCAGCAGCGGCACCACCTCGGTGAGCGTGGCCTGTGCGGGCTCCGGCTCCACGTCCACGCCCACCGGCCCGGCGGCGACCCCGATCACGACCAGGTCGCCCCGGTGCGAGAGCGAGAACTGCGGAGCGCCCTCCGTCCCTTCGAGCACGGGCCGCCCGTGCGGGCGCCCGCAGCAGGGGCAGTCCGCCCGCCCGAAGCGCAGCCGTGCCGGGTCGGCGCCGGTGCGCGCGGCGAGGACCGTGCGCAGCGCGTGGTGGGCGAAGGCGTAGCGCGCCCGGTCGCGGGGCCGGGCGAACACGGCGAGACGGGCCCGTTCCGCGGCGTCGAGCAGCCCGTCACCGGGCCCCCGCGCGGGAACGCGCAGCAGCCACACCTCTGGGTGCTCGATGGGGAACACGGGACCTCGCAGGACGGCCGGGGCGACGGACGCGGTGACGCTACCGGGGAACGCGGCGCGGCGGAGCAGCGGTTGAACACCCCGCACGCGGGCGGCCGGGTCCGGGACGGACGGCCCCGCGCACACGCCGGAGCGCCTGGCCCGTTGCACGCTTACCCGGTGCTAACATGGCGCTCGATCGATCTCGATCAACAGGATTGTTACTCCCCGAGGACGTCGTCGACGTCGCCCCGTGCGACGGACGAAGGCGGACCGCCTGAGGGGAGGCAAGGCCTGGGAAGCGCCGTTGGCGCGTCCCGGGCCTTTTTTGTTGCCCCGGTGGGGGTGGCTCCGGTCCTGGCGCGAGAGGTCGATGACCGACGCTGGACGGCGCGAGCCGAGGGATGCAAGGACGCATCATGAACACACCCGCAACGGAGCCCAGGACGCTCGCGGAGGAGATCCTCCGCGGTGTCGGCGGGGCCGGGAACATCGAGAGCCTGACGCACTGCGCCACGCGGCTGCGCTTCCAGCTCCACGACGGCGGCAAGGTCGACAAGGCCGCGCTCGACCGCCTCGACGGCGTGATGGGCACGGTGGCGCAGTCCGGCGACCGCTTCCAGATCGTGGTCGGCGGCGCCGTCGCGAACCTGTACGCCAAGATCATGGACCTGCCGTCGATGAGCGGCGGCGGCACGGCGCGGCCCAAGTCGGACGCCGACGTCAAGGCCGAGATGCGGGCCAGGAGCCGGGGCCGCTTCGCCTGGGTCGACAACTTCTTCGAGTACCTCTCGGACTCGTTCCGCCCGCTCATGGGCGTGCTGCTCGGCTCCTCGCTGATCATCGCGATCGCCTCGGTGCTCGACGCCCTCGGCGTGGTCGACTTCCGGGCCGCGGACAAGTCGGCGACCTGGGTGTTCGTCGACGCGATGTGGCGCTCGGTGCTGTACTTCCTGCCGATCATGGTCGCGTACAACGCCGCCAAGAAGCTGCGGATCGACCCGTGGGTGGGTGCGGCCGTGATGGCCGCGGTGATGACCCCGAACTTCACCGGCATGCTCAACAAGGACTCCGGGATCCCCGGAGTGACCTGCACCACCAACCAGACCCTGGGCACCCAGGAGTGCGTGGCGCACGTCTTCGGGCTGCCGATGCAGCTCAACGACTACGGCGGCCAGGTCTTCGTACCGCTGCTGATGGTCGCCGTGCTGGCGCTGGTCTACAAGGGCCTGCAGCGCGTCTTCCCGGAGAACGTGCACATGGTCTTCGTACCGTTCTTCAGCATGCTGATCATGATCCCGGTCACCGCCTTCCTGATCGGCCCGCTGGGCGTCTGGGCCGGCAACGGCCTCGGTGAGGGCCTCTCCTGGCTCAACAACAACGCGCCGATCGTCTTCGCGATCATGATCCCGCTGATCTACCCGTTCCTGGTGCCGCTGGGCCTGCACTGGCCGCTCAACGCCCTGATGCTGCAGAACATCAGCACCCTCGGCTACGACTTCATCCAGGGCCCCATGGGCGCGTGGAACTTCGCCTGCTTCGGCGCCACCGCCGGCGTGCTGCTGCTCTCGGTCCGCCACCGGGAGAAGGAGATGCGGCAGACCGCGACCGGCGCACTGGCCGCGGGCCTGTTCGGCGGCATCTCCGAGCCCTCGCTGTACGGCATCCACCTGCGCTTCAAGCGGATCTACCCCCGCATGCTCGTCGGCTGCCTCGTGGGCGGTGTGATCGTCGGCGTCATGGGCGGCGTGGACACCAACGCCTTCGCCTTCACCTCGCTGCTCACCATCCCGGTCTTCGACCCGAAGGTGACCTACGTCATCGCGATCGCCGCGGCCTTCTTCACCTCGATGGCCCTCGTGGTCCTCTCGGACTTCCGCACCAAGGAGGACCGCGCCCAGGTCAACGCCGAGCGCGACGCCGCCGAGGCGGACGCGCGCGGTGAGGGCGCCCCGGCCGAGGAGCGCGAGCTCGCCACCGTCGGTGCCGCCTCCGCCGCGGCCGGGACCGTGAGGGCGGCGGGCACGGGCGCCTCGGCCACCGCCACCGACGGACCCGTCGTCCAGCTCGGCGCCCCGGTGAGCGGCCGGGTGACCGGCCTCGACGAGGTCCCCGACCCCGTCTTCGCCTCCCGCGCCCTTGGCGAGGGCGTCGCCATCGAGCCGGTCGACGGACGGGTCGTCGCCCCGGTCGCCGGTGAACTGGTCACGGTCGCCCAGACCGGCCACGCCTTCGGGATCCGCACCCCGGAGGGCGTCGAGGTGCTCGTCCACGTCGGCATCGACACGGTGAAGATGAAGGGCGAGGGCTTCGACGTGCGCGCCGAGTCCGGTGCGAAGGTCGCGGCCGGTGACCTGCTGGTCGAGGTCGACCTCGACGCCGTACGGGCCGCGAAGCACCCGACCCTCACCCTGATGACGGTCACCAACACCGCGGACCTCGCGTCCGTCGAGCCGCACGCCGGGCAGGACGTCGCCGCCGGAGCGCCGGTGGTGACCGTCAGGCGGTGACGGGAGTCACAGCACCGCGGCGCGGGTGCGCGTCCCACTCCGGGGCGCGCACCCGCGCCGCGTCGTCCGCGTGGACCGGCCACGGCCGGCGATGCGGGATCATGGGCAGGACTGGACGGCGTACGGAAGGGAGGACCGGCCGTGAAGGCGTTGCGCGTCCTCAACAACAATGTGGTGCTGGCCCGTGACGACAAGGGCCAGGAGGTCATCCTCACCGGGCGGGGCATCGGCTTCGGCTCCCGTCAGGGCAAGCCCATCGACCCCGCCCTGATCGTCCGCGTCTTCGTGCCCGACGACGGCCGCGACCCCGACCACCTGGCCGAGTCGCTCGCCCTGGTGGACGAGGAGGTGCTGCGGGCCGTCGTCATCGCGCTCGGCGAGGCCGGCATCGAGGGCCGCGAGTCCACCCGCCCGACGCTCGCCGTCGCCGTCGCCGACCACGTGGCGGGCGCGCTCGCCAGGGCCGAGCGCGGCGTCGTCGTCGAGTACCCGCTGCGCGCCGAGACGCGGACGCTGTACGCCGACGAGTACGCCCAGGCGGAGCGGCTGCTGAAGGCCATCAACGAGCGGGTCGACCCGAAGCTGGACGAGGGCGAGACCACCGCGCTGGCGCTGCACCTGGTGAACGCGGGCTTCGCCTCGGGCGACCTCTCCTTCACGTACACCATGACCGGCGTCATCCAGCAGATGCTCGCGATCGTGGGCGAGCGGCACGGCGTGGACGTCTCCCGCGAGTCGATGAACGCGGCGCGCTTCATCACGCACGTCCGCTACCTGTTCGTACGCATCCAGCAGCACAAGCAGCTCACCGGGCACGAGTCGACGATCGGCAAGGGCATCCGCCGCCACTACCCGGAGGCGACCAGGACCGCCCAGCAGCTGGCGACCATCGTCCAGCTGCGGCTGGGCGCGCCGCTGAGCGAGGACGAGGTCTCCTACCTGGCGCTGCACGTGGCACGGATGACGGCCCAGCCGGACGGCACGGCCGCGTAGGACCCGGCGCGACCCGGGCCCCGCGCGGCCGTGCCCCGGGTCCTACGCCAGGAACTCCTGCACCACCTTCAGGAGTTCCTCGGGCTTCTCCGTCGCCGCCGCGTGGCCGGAGTCGATCTCGACGTAGCTGCTACCGGGGATCGCGGCGTGGAACTCCCGCGCGTAGCGCACCGGGACCAGCTGGTCCCGGGTCATGCCGACGATCAGCGTCCGTGCGGTGATCCGGTCGACGTAGTGGCTGATGTCGACCTCGCTGACGAAGTCGACCAGGGCCACCATGCCCTCGGTCGGGGCGAGCCCGGCCCGCAGGGACAGCCGCTCGGGCGGGCTCATCGCGTCGATGAACTCGTCGGAGAGCACGTGCATCAGCGTGTACTCGGCGAAGGCGTTGGCGTCGGTGTCCGCCAGCTTGCGCCAGGTGCGGGCGAGCAGGCGCTGCCACGGGCGGCGGTAGTGCGTGAAGCCGCCCAGCAGGACCGCGCGGCGTACCCGCTCCGGCGCCCGGGCCGCCGCCGCGGCGGCGACGACGGCCCCCGTGGAGATGCCGAAGAGGTCGACCGGGCCGTCCACGGCGTCCGCCGCCGCGGCCAGCACCTGGTCGGCCAGCATGTCGACGTCCACCTTGCCCTCGGCGGGCAGCGGGGTCAGGGTGCTGCCGGAGTAGCCGGGGATGACGGTGCGGCGGTGGGCGGTGAACTCGTCGAGCAGGCCCGCGAAGCTGGTCTCGGGGTGCCCGGTTCCGCCGTGGACGAGGACCAGGCTCGTACCGTCCCCCTCGCCCTGGACGTAGTAGCCGACCGGGATGCCGTCGACGTCGATCGTGTGCCGGGTCATGGTCATGAGGCGGTGGTCCTGTTCTCTTGGGGGCCGCCGTCCCGGCCCGCGGGCCGCTCGGCGTCGCCGGGGAGCGGCGCGCCGGGTGCGGCGGCCCTGCCGGGGCGCGAGAGCAGCCAGACGAGGAGGCAGGCGGCGGCGGCGAAGGCGGCCGCGACGGGCAGGAGCAGGGCCGCGGAGCGGGTGAGGACGGCCGCGCCGATGAGGCTGGCGGCGAAGTTGCCCAGGTAGGCGGCCGAGGTGTTGAGCGAGGTGACCAGGGAGGCGCCGCCCGCAGGGGCGAAGGTGATGACGCGGTGCTGCTGCGGTCCCATCACCGCGTACGACACGACGCCGCTGAGCGCGGTGGCGACGGCCGCGAGGACGAAGTCCTCCCGGACGGCCAGCATCAGCAGGAAGACGGCGACCATGCCCGCCGTGGCGCCGATGACGACGCGCCGGGGGTCGGTGCGGTCGGCCAGCGCGCCCGCGCCCAGGTTGCCCGCGGTGGCCGCGACGCCGAACACCATGAGCAGCAGGGCGAGCTTGTCCTGGCTGCCGTCGAGGGCCGGGGCGAAGACGGCGCTCATGTAGGTGAAGGGCAGGAAGATGCCGATGAAGGCGAACAGGGTGACGACCAGGACCCGCAGGACCCTGCGGTCCGTCAGCGGCGCCAGGCGTTCGCGCAGGTCGGTGCTCTGGTCCAGGCGCACCGAGGGCAGCAGTACGGCGACGACCGCCGCGACGACGGCCGCGATGGCGGCGACGAACCAGATGGCGGCCTGCCAGCCCCACGCGCCGCCGATGAAGGTGCCCAGCGGGGCGCCGAGCACCAGCGCGAGCGTCGCCCCCGCGGTGACCATGGCGATGGCCCTGCCGCGGTGCTTGTCGCCCGCCAGGTGGGCGGCCGTGGCCACCGCGCTGGCCATGAACATCGCCGCGCCCGCGCCCGCGAGCACGCGGGAGGCGAGGACCAGCGCGTAGGTGTGCGCCGAGGCGGTCACGGCGTTGCCCGCGGCGAGGAGCGCCACGCCGACGACCAGGACCCGGCGCCGCGGCCAGCGGCCGGTCAGCGCCGCGAGGACCGGGCCCGAGAAGGCGTACGCGAGCGAGAACAGGCTCACCAGCTGCCCGGCGGCGCCGGTGCTCACGTCCAGTGTGTGGCTGATCTCGGGCAGCAGCCCGACGATGATGAAGCCGTCGGTGCCGACCACGAAGGCGCCGAGCGCCAGGATCGCCGTCCGTGCGCGCCAGGGCGGGACGGGTGCCGTGTCGGTCTCTTCCGTCTGTGTCACCGTGATGCGACCTTTCGTCGTTCTTCCGTGCTGTGGTGGTGCGGTGGTGGCTCGTGCCGGTTCACGCGGCGTCCTCGGCGTCCCCGGCGGGTGCGACCGCGGCGACGGCGGCGCGTGCCAGCCGGGCCGCGCGGTCGTCGGTCTTCGCGTACTGGTCGAGGCGGTTGTTCAGCTGCGGCGAGGTGTAGGCGAAGGAGAGGTCGTGGCCCGGGACGGCGAGGACGAGCGCGCAGTCCTGCCCGTAGTGCCCGAAGGACGCCACCTCGGTACCGGCCTGCGGCAGGTGGCGGTCGGGCAGCATGAAGCCCTCCGCGTAGGCCCGCTCGCGGGCGAAGACCCGGTCCGTGCCGCGCCGCCGCAGCCGGGTGGCGCGCCGCAGGGTGTCGGCGTTCCACAGGCGCACGCCGTCGACCGGGCCGAGGGTGGCGGCGAGGACGCGGGCCAGCGGCCGGGCGGCGGAGACGGCGTTGCAGCCGGGTATCTCCGCGCCGAGGTAGCGCATGGTGCGTTCGGCGTCGAGCAGGTTCGGGTTCAGCTGGGACCTGCTGAGCAGCGAGGAGCTGTCGTCGAGCAGGTGCAGGACCTCCGCGGCGGTGGCGGTGCCCGCCTGCCCCGAGGTGCGGAACGACTCGACGCGGCCGAAGTGTTCGGGACCGACGCCGATGCGCACCTCGGCGCCGAGCGGCCGGCGGAACTCCTCCTCGAAGAGCTCGTCCACGCTCTTGCCGGTGGCCCGCCGCAGGGACTCGCCCACGCCCCAGCCGAAGGTGAGGTCGTGGTAGCCGTGGTCGGTGCCCGGTTCCCAGTACGGGCGCTGGGCGGCCAGCGCCTCGACGGCCGGGTACCAGTCGATGACGTCGTCGACGTCCAGGCGCCGGTCCACCCCGACCAGCCCGGCCTGGTGGGCCAGGAAGGTCGCCAGTGTGACGTCCTGCTTGCCCTCGGCGGCGAAGGCGGGCCAGATCCGCGCCATGGGGGCGTCGATGTCGATGACGCCGCGCTCGTGCAGGGCGTGCGCCACGACGGCCAGCAGCGCCTTGCTGACCGAGCGGACGATCTGCAGCCGGTCCTCCCCGCGGTCCCTGGAGCGCAGCCACGCGCGCTCGCGGCCCGCGACGTAGACGCACAACTCGGCACCTGAGTCAGCGCCTTCCTCGTGCAGCCGCTCGAACTCGGCCGCCAGTGGCAGGAATTCCTCCGCTGCGGTGCCCACGACGTGGGGCGTGTCGACGGCGGTGGCCATGTCAGTCGTCCTCCTTCGCGGTGCGCCGCACCGGTACGTGTGCCCGCGCCCCGGCCGCTTCCCTCGCCTGTTCCTGCGCCGCCTCGCTCGCCACGCGCCGTTCTATGTCGGCCGCCAGCGCCTCCGGCGTCGGGTTCTCGAAGCAGATCGCCGCGGGCAGCGGTACGGACACCAGCCGCTGGAGCTTGTTCCTGATGGTGAGGGCGTTCAGCGAGTCCATGCCCGCGCCCGGCAGGTCGAGGCCCGCGAGCTCGGGCTCCGGGTACCCCAGGACGGCGGACACGACGCGGCAGCAGTGGGCGAGGACCTCCTCGCCGGTCAGCGGGCGGCCCGCCGGGGCGTCGGGTTCCGCCGGTCCCGACGGTCCGGTGCGCGCCCCCGCCACCCCGTGCAGCACGGGGTTGGAGGCCAGGTGGTCCTCGGGGTCCAGGGCGTCCCAGCGGGTGGGCAGCACCGCGACCTGGCCGGAGGGCCAGCCGGTGAGCGCGGCGCGCACGACCGGGCGGCCCTCGGCGGCGGAGATGGTGCCCACGCCCCTGCGCTCCAGGTCGGCGAGGAACTCCCGGTCGCCCGCGAGGACGCCGACGTCGGACCAGGAGCCGAGGTCCAGGGCGAGGCCGGGCAGCCCGAGGGCGCGGCGGTGTCCGGCCAGGGCGTCGAGGAAGGTGTTGGCGGCGGCGTGCCCGGCCTGTCCGGGGTTGCCGAACAGACCGCCGTACGAGGAGGCCATGGCGAACAGCGCGAGGTCCGGCGCGTACCGGGCGGCGGCCCGGTGCAGGTTCCAGGCGCCCTGCGCCTTGGGGCCCAGGACGCGCGCGATGCGGTCCCAGTCGGTGCGGTCGATGATGGCGTCGTCCAGGACACCGGCCGCGTTGACGACGCCGCGCAGTTCGCGGCCGTCCCTGACGCAGTTGCGCAGCAGTTGCTCCACTTGCTGGTAGCAGGACACGTCGAGCGGTTCGGTACGGATCTCGGCCCCGAACTCACGGGCCAGGCGCTTGAGTTCGGCGGTCTTGGCGCTGTCGGGCAGGCGGCGCCCGCAGAGCAGCAGGCGGGTGGCGCCGCCCTCCAGGAGCGCCCGCGCACATTCCAGGCCGACGCCCGAGAGGCCGCCGACGACCAGGTACCACCCGGCCGGGTCGAGCCGGGGCTCCTCGTCCCTCGCGGGCGGCAGCGCGGGGCGCAGCCGGGGCAGCAGCACGCGTCCGGCGCGTACCGCCAGTTCGGCGTCGCCGTCCGGCACCAGCTCCAGGGCCGCCGCCAGGTGGCCCGCGGCACCGGCCCAGTCCTGCCGGGTCCCGACGGCGTCCAGGTCGACGAGCAGGTGGCGCAGGGTGGAGTACTCCGTGCGCGCGGTGCGGGCGATGCCCACCACGGCGCCCTGGGCCGGGATCGCGTCGTCCTCGGCGAGCACGCGGTGCGCCCCCGCCGTGACCGTGCACACGCGCACCCGGGTCAGGTTCGCCTCCGACAGGGCCTGGAAGGCCTGCAGCGCGGCCAGCCCCCCGGCCCCGCGCACGTCCTGCTCCACCGATCCGGTCGCCGTGGGCAGGCCAGCGCGGTCCGCGTGCCGCTTGCGCAGGGCGGGCACGGCGTTGAGGACGGTGTGGGGCCGGAAGACGGCCATGGTCTTGGCGGCCTCGGTGACGGCGTCGGAGCCCTCCTCCAGCAGGTGCACCCGTACGTCGGCGCCGCGCCGCTCCAGCTCGCGCACCACCGGGGCGACGTCGGTGAGCGAGGGAGCGAGCACCAGGCAGCGCGTGCCCGCCGTCGGCTCCGTGGCGGGGTCCGGTTCGGGGGCCTCGTCCCAGCCGAGCACCCAGTGGCCGACGGGTCCGGCGTGCGGGTGGCGGGTGACGGGCAGGTCGAGGGCCCCCAGCGCCCGGCCGTCGACCCGGGCGGCGGGCGCGTCCACGGCGGCGCGCGGGATCCAGTGGCGCTCGCGCTGGAAGGGGTAGGTCGGCAGGGAGGTGAGGCGTCCGTGCGGTTCGGCCGCGCGCCAGTCGACGTCGAGGCCGGCGGCGTACGCGCCCGCCAGGGCCAGCCGCGTCGAGGCGAGGTCGTCGCGCTCCCAGCGCAGGGTCTCCAGGAAGGCGGGCGGCGCGTTCCCGGGGCCGGGGTCGAGGGACAGCTGGGCGAGCCCGGCCAGCGTGTGCGACAGGCCGATCTCGACGAACACGTCCCCCGCGCCGCGCGCCGCGGCCCGTACGGCGTCCACGAAGCGCACCGGTTCGCGCAGTTGGCGCCGCCAGTAGGCGGGCGTGGCCATCTCGGGGCCGGCCGGCCTTCCGGTGAGCGTGGAGATGATCTCCCGTACCGGCGGTCGCATCTCCACGGTGGCGAGCACGGCCTCGTAGGAGTCCAGGATGCCGTCGAGCAGCGCGGAGTGCGCGGCCACCGCGATGCGCAGCCGTCGGCAGGTGATCCCCTGCCGCTCGGCCTCGGCGACGGCCGCGTCCACGGCCGCGCGGTCGCCGGAAATGGCGGTGCGCTGCGGCGCGTTGAGCGCGGCGATACTGACGGTGCCCTCGGTGTCCAGGCCCGCGAGCAGCTCGTTCGTACGCGCTTCGTCGGCGAAGACGGCCGCCATGGCCACGGTGTCCGGCAGCGAGGAGAGCAGCCTGCCGCGCTCGCAGACCAGGCGGAGCCCGTCCTCGAAGGAGAACACCCCGGCGGTGTGGGCGGCGGCGTACTCCCCCAGGCTGTGGCCGAGCACGACCTGCGGTTCCAGGCCCCAGCCGCTCCACAGGCGGGCGAGCGCGACCTGGAGGACGTAGACGGCGGGCTGCGCCAGCCGGATGTCGGTCAGCGGTGTGCCGCGGCGCGCGGGGTCCTGGTAGAGCAGTGCGGTCAGCCGCTGTCCGGTGTGCCGTTCGAAGTGCGGGTCGGCCGCGTCCAGGAAGGCGCGGAAGGCCGGTTCGGCCTCGTACAGGTCGCGGCAGCCCTCCAGGTACTCGCCGCCCTGGCCGGAGAAGAGGGCGACGGCCCGGGCGGGGGCGGCGGCCTTGCCGCGCACCAGGCCGATCTCGCCGTCGAGCCGGTCGGGCGTCTCCTCGTCCCCGTCGGCCACCGCTTCCAGGAGCGTGGCGAGCGTGGCGCTGTCGGAGCCGACCACGGCGGCGCGGTACGGGAAGTGGCGGCGTCCGGCGCCCAGGGTGAGGGCCGCGTCGGCGGGCGCGGGACCGTCCGGGGCGCGCAGGGCCCGCCCGGTGCGCGCGGCCAGTTCGCGCAGCGCCGCGTCGTCGCGGGCCGAGAGCGGGAGCACGTGCACGGGCTCGCGCGCGTCCCCCGCGACTCCGGTGGCGGACGGCGGGGGCGCCGCCTCCTCCAGGACCGCGTGGGCGTTGGTGCCGCCCAGGCCGAACGCGCTCACCCCGGCGCGGCGCGGCCCCTCTCCGGCGGGCCAGGGCTCGGTGGCCGACTGGACGTAGAACGGTGACGCGGCGAAGTCGATGGCCGGGTTGGGCCGTTCGTAGTGCAGCGACGCGGGCAGGGTGCGGTGGTGCAGGGCGAGGGCGGTCTTGATGACGCCGGCGATGCCGCCGGCCCAGCTCAGGTGCCCGATGTTGGTCTTGACCGAGCCGATGGCGCACGATGCGGCGCGCGCCCCCTCGAAGGCCTCGCTCAGGGCCGCGACCTCGATCGGGTCGCCGATCGGCGTGGCGGTGCCGTGCGCCTCGACGTACGACACGGTCCGCGGGTCGACGTCGGCTGCGGCCAGGGCCTGCCGGATGACGGCCGCCTGTCCGGCGACGCTGGGGGCGCTGAAGCCGGGCTTGCCCGCGCCGTCGTTGTTCACGGCGGTCCCGCGCACCACCGCGTAGACGCGGTCGCCGTCGGCGAGGGCCTGGGCGTACGGCTTGAGCAGGACCGCGCCGACGCCGCTGCCGAAGACGGTGCCCGTGGCGCGGGCGTCGAAGGCGCGGCAGTGGCCGTCGTGGGAGACCACCAGTCCGGGCTCGGGGCGGTAGCGGTCGATCTGCGGCACCGGGACGTGCGAGCCCCCGGCCAGGGCGAGGTCGCACTCGCCCGCGAGCAGCGCCTGGCAGGCCAGGTGCAGGGCGTACAGGGAGGTGGCGCAGGCGGCCTGCACGCTGACGGTGGGCCCGTCCAGGTCGAGCTTGTACGCCACCCGGCTGGCCAGGTAGTCGCGCTCGGCGGCCATCGCGAGCTGGAGGTCCTCGGTGGAGTCGAGGAAGTTCGCCGCGGGCCTGCTGGCCTGGCCGCGCAGGTGGTTCATCAGGTAGAGGCTGGTGCCGGAGCCGCCGTAGACGCCGATGCCGGGCACGCCGCGGGACCCGGCGGCGGAACCGTCCTCCAGCGCCTCCCAGCACACTTCGAGGAACAGCCGGTGCTGGGGGTCGAGCAGGGCCGCCTCGCGGGGGCTGAATCCGAAGAACCCGGCGTCGAAGCGGTCGATGCCGTCGAGCGTGGCGTGCGAGCGCACCCAGGTGCCCTCGGCGGAGTCCTCGGCCTCCTCCACGTCGACCGACTCGACCCCCTCGACGAGGTTGCGCCAGAAGCGTTCGGGGGTGTCCGCGCCGGGGAAGCGGCAGGCCAGGCCGATGATGGCCACACCGTCCTGCTGCCCGGGGCCGTCGGGGGCCCCGCCCGGGTACGGGTCCGTCCACCGGGGGCCGCCGGGGGTCTCGTCGTCGTACGGGTTCACCTGCCGGAGCCCGTCGGGGTTCTCGTCGTACGGGTTCATCTGCCGAATCCCAACTTTCTCGGTCGTGGCCGGTGCTACCTCGTGCGGCGGGCCAGCCGGCGGCGCTCCGCCGCGCTCGGCCGGGCGCCGCCGGGCACCGGCTGCGGCGCGCGCGGGGCGCGGGGCGCGGGGACGGCTCCGGCGAGCCGCCCGGCGAGCGCGGGCACCGTCGGGTACCGGTAGAGCTCGACCAGGCCGAGCCCCGCCTCGGGGAAGCGCTCGGTCAACCGGGTGAACACCCGGCCGAGGAGCAGGGAGTTGCCTCCCAGGTCGAAGAAGTTCTGCCGGGTGTCGGCCGCGACGCGTTCGTCGAGCACCTCGCTCCACACGGCGGCCACCGCCTCAGGCAGCGCTTCCGGCAGCGCCGGCGGCAGCGGCTCCGGGCCGGGCGCGCCGGTGCGGGCCGGGGGCGTGGCGGCGGTGGCCGCGGGGGCGAGCAACCGGGCTTCGAGCGCCTTGCGGTCGAGCTTCCCGGTCAGTCCCAGGGGCAGCCGAGGCAGCAGGTGCAGCCGGTCCGGCACCGCGTAGCCGGGCAGGGTGCGCGCGGCCTGCTCCAGCGCGTCCCGTTCGCGGACGGACCCGTGCGGGTCGGCGGCGGCGGCGACCAGGCCGGTCACCCGTCCGGTGTCGTCGCGCCGCGGGAAGACGGCCGCCTCCTCGATGCCGTCGACGGCGCGCAGGGCGGCCTCGACCTCGCCGAGTTCGATGCGGAACCCGCGGACCTTGACCTGGCTGTCCAGGCGTCCGTGGTAGCTGACGGTGCCCTCGGCGTCCCTGCTGACCAGGTCGCCGGTGCGGTACCAGCGCGACCGCCTCCCGTCGCCCTCGTCGAGCAGCGGGAAGCGGCCGTCGGTGAGAACGGGGTCGCCCTGGTAGCCGCGGGCGAGGCCCGCGCCGCCGATCAGCAGTTCGCCGCGCTCCCCGGCCGGGCGTTCGCGTCCGTCCTCGTCCACCACGCGCAGCCGGACGCCGCGCAGCGCGCGCCCGATCGGGACCTGCTCGGTGTCGGCGGCCGAGCAGGCGTGGAGCGTGGTGTAGACGGTGGTCTCGGTGGGGCCGTAGCCGTTGAACACGTACGGGACCGGAACCAGTTGCGCGACGAGCGCCGGTGTGACGATCTCGCCGCCCATCAGCAGCATGTGCAGCCCGCGCACCGCGGTGGCCAGCTCGGGGTCGCGGAGCATCAGCTGCACCAGCGAGGGAGTCGACTGGAAGTGGGTGACACCGCCCCCGGCCAGGACGCCGGTGAGGAACTCGGCGCCGCTCTCCGAGGTGCCGGACAGGGAGTCGATGTCGGCGACGACGAGCGGGATGCCCCGGGTCAGCGGCCAGAAGAGGTCCACGACCGACATGTCGAAGCACACGTTCGCCGCGGCCAGCCAGCACTGCCGCGAGCGGTCGGCCAGTTGGGGCAGCACCTCGTCGAGGTCCGCGAACAGGCTGCTGACGGCGGCGTGTTCGACGGCGACGCCCTTGGGCGTGCCGGTGGATCCCGAGGTGTACAGGACGTAGGCGAGGTCCCGGCCGCCGGGCGTAGGCGCCGGGGCGGCGGGCGCGGCTGCGTCCCCGGCGTGTTCCGGGGCGCGCAGCTTCGGATGCGGCAGGGCGGCGAACCGGTCGGCCGTGCCGTCGTCGACGAGCAGGCAGGAGGTCCCGTCCAGGACCACGCGGAGCCGCGCGTCCGGCAGTCCCGGGTCGACGGGTACGTACGGCGCCCCGGCCGCCATCACGCCCAGGAGGGCCGCGAGGCGGGGCACGCCGGGCGCCATGGCGACCGCGACGGGGCGGCCGTCGCCGTGGCCCCGGGCGCGCAGCAGACGCGCCACGGCCTCGGCGCGGGACCACAGCTCCGCGCGGGTGACGGCCCCGTCGGCGTCGGAGGCCGCCGGGGCGTGGGGGTCCTGGTGCGCGAGCCTGCGGAACTGCTCGACGACGGAGCAGGTCGCGAGCTCTTCCCTCTCACGTACGGGCACAGCGGATTCCGCCTCCTCGGTTTCGATGGGTTTTCGCGACCACGTACAGCCGCGCTCCTCATCGAGGCGGCGCGCCGACAGTAGGCGGGGTTCGAGGCCGGGCTCAACGCCCGTCGGCGGCCAGGCCGGAAGTGGCCGCCTCCGGCTCCGTCCCGCCGTCGGGGCGCGGGCCTACGCTTCCCCCGGGTCCTCCGGGACGTACAGCACGAGTCCTCGGGGACGTACAGCACGTACCGCAACCGTGAAGGAGAGCTGCCGCCATGGCAACGCGCCTCGCCATCAACGGCTTCGGCCGCATCGGCCGCACCGTCGCCCGCATCGCCCTGAACCGGCCGGACATCGAACTGGTGGCCGTCAACGACCTGACGGACACCGCGTTACTGGCCCACCTGCTGCGCTACGACAGCGTGCACGGCCGCCTCGCGGACCCGGTGTCCGTCGAGGACGACGTGCTCGCGGTGGGCGGGAAGCGGATCGCGGTACTGCGGCAGAAGGACCCGGCGGACCTGCCCTGGGGCGACCTCGGCGTGGACGTGGTCCTGGAGTCGACCGGCGCGTTCACCGACGCCAAGGCCGCGGCGGCCCACCTGGAGGCCGGCGCGGGCCGGGTGCTGATCTCGGCACCGTCCGGCAACGCCGACTTCACCGTGGTCCACGGGGTGAACGACGCGGGCCTCACGCCCGCCCACCGCATCGTCTCGAACGCGTCGTGCACCACCAACTGCGCCGCCCCGCTGGCCCAGGTGCTGCACGAGAACTTCGGGGTGCGGCGCGGTCTGATGAACACCTCGCACGCCTACACGAGCGACCAGCGCCTGCACGACGCGCCGCACCGCGACTACCGCAGGGCGCGCGCCGCGGCCGTGAACATCGTGCCCACCAGCACCGGCGCCGCGCGCGCCGTGGGACAGGTGCTGCCCGAACTCGCCGGGCGCCTGGACGGGTTGTCGATGCGGGTGCCCGTCCCCGACGGCTCGGTCGTCGACCTCACGGTGGAGGTCGAGCGCTCCGTCACGGTCGAGGAGGTCAACGCGGCCTTCGCCGAGGCGGCGCGCGGGCCGCTCGCGCGGGTCCTCGACTACAGCGAGGCGCCGCTGGTGTCCACCGACATCCTCGGCACCTCCGCCTCCTGCACCTTCGACGCCCCGCTGACCATGGTGCTGGGCGGCCCCTACGACGGGTCGCTGGTGAAGGTGGTGGGCTGGTACGACAACGAGTCGGGCTTCTCGCACCGCGCCGCCGACCTCGTACGCCTGCTCGGCGAGCTCGGGCCGGCGGCCTGACACCGCACTGCCCGGTGTGCCCGGCGGTCCGCCGGGCACACCGGGCCGCGTGCTGCCGGGGCGCGGTCGACGGGCGCGGTCGCGGTGGGGACGGCCCGTCGCCGGAGGCGTCAGACGGCCTTGGCCTCCGCGGCCTCCGCGCTCACCAGTCCCGCCTGTGCGGCGGCGACGCCCGCCTGGAACCTGCTGATGGCGTGCAACTCCTCCATCAGGGACGCCATGTGGCGGCGGAAGGTCCTGGCGGACATGCCGATGCGCCGGGCCACGACCTCGTCCTTGAGGCCGGTGGCGAGCAGTTCCAGGATGGCCGCGCGCATCTCGTCGAGTGCCTCGCCGTATCCGCTGCTGTCACCGTCGAAGTCGGTCGCGGACTGCCAGGAGTTGTCGAAGACCTTGCGCAGCAGGGCCAGCAGCGAGGGCTCGTAGACCACGGTGGTGGCCGTGGTGCCTGCGGGCGCCGTCGGATCCGGTACGAGGGCGGCGTAACCGTCCACCAGGATCAGCGAGTCCAGCAGGTAGCCGGCCGTACGGATGTCGGCACCGGCGTCCTGGGCGCCCTGCAGGCGCGGGCGCAGCGCCGTGCGGGTGCGCGCGGTGTGCGGGAGCAGCAGCCGCAGCCGGTCGCCCGCCGCGAGCAGCTCCGCGGGCAGGACGCTCTCGGGGGCGGCCTCCTCCGCCCCCAGCGGCTGCATGACGAGCACCGGGGAGCTGGTGACACGGATGGCTTCGGTCAACAGCCGTGCCGCCGTCGCGGGGTTGCGGTGGCGAAGGATGCTCTGCTCGCGGCGCAGCAGGCGGCGGTGCTCCTCGAACGCCTCCGCGTAGGGGCTCAGTTCGGTGTGGACCTGCGCGATCTCGCGGTTGCGGCGCAGGATCTCCTCCTGCAGCGGCTGGCTGAGCGAGAGCTGGGCCACGTCGGGGGGCACGGCGCGGTACGCCTGCATCGTGGTGCAGTACTCGGCAAGTTGCAGCGCCTGCAGTCTGCGCAGCGCCTGGTCGACGGCGGCGGGCGGGAGGCGGAGCTCGGCGACCATCTGCTCGCGCTGGAGCGGGCCTTCGGCGAGCAGGTGGGCGTAGAGGCACTGGGTGGGGTCGGCGGGGCGGGCCGAAGGCTCCTCGGCGGAGGCGGTACACGGCGACAGCTTGGCGGCGCGGATGCGGGGGGTCTGGGCCGCGGGCGGGCTGGCGAGGGAGATCCGGACGGTGTCGAGGAGGCTCTCCATCAACATCCTTCCAACAGTGGGGGGGCGGTACGTGTCGGCCGCGCCATCGGGGCCGGGGTCCGGAGCACCTTCGTGGCACCGGGGGTAGCGATGACAACTGCGGAGCCATTAAATTCAGTTGACACTTCGTGCATGGCCACCTCAGTTGCCGGATTTCAGCTTAGGCAGTGCACGGGGAACGATGTCAACAACCACTGGCCCGTGCCGGTTCACTACTATGCGCAAACAAACACCGCAAACGGGGAGAATCAAGGTGGGAGGTACATCGAACCGTGGCCGAAAATCCCTCGTTCGAGATCGGTGTGCTCGGAACGCGACTCAACCACCTCTTCGCCACCGTGCATCCCGCGGAGAGAGGCCCGTACAGCAACGAGGAGGTCGCCCGCGCGGTGCGCGCCATGGGCGGCGACATCTCCAAGGCCTACATCGCGTACCTGCGCAACGGACAGCGCCGTAACCCGACCGTGCAGCACGTGACGGCGCTCGCCGCCTTCTTCGGCGTCCCCCCGGCCTACTTCTTCGACGCCGACACCGCGCGCGACACCGACTCCGCCCTGGAGCGCGTGGTGGCGCTCAGAGAGAGCGGACTCGGCCAAAGTGAGTGGGAGGCGCTGCGGGACCGCGGCGTGACGAAGCTCGCGGCCCGGGCGCAGGGACTGTCGCCCAGGGGCCTGCTCGCGGCCACCCGGATCATCGACCAGATACGCACCATGGAGGGCCTCCCCGCCGCCGACGACGCCTGAGGCGGCCCGGCGCCCCACCGGGTGACCGCCTGCGGCCATGCCGCTTGAGTCCGGTGCGCGAAGCGAGCGGCCCTGCGTAGCGTCCCTTCCGCTGCCACACGGAGGGAGACATCAGGCATGGTCAGCAAGCTGATCGACCGGGACGAGAGGTTCCTCGGCATCCTGGACCGACTGACCACCAAGTCGATCGACGACTACTACAACCCGTACAAGCTCTTCGAATGGCCCGAGTCGCTGCCCGAGCGGATGTGGTGGATGAGCCCGGAGCTCACCACCGCGCACGGTACCGCCGTGGCGGAGCGGTGCACCCAGGAGCAGTTGTACGCCCTCTCCCGGCACGAGAGCATCAACTTCTACAGCCTCAACGTGCACGGCATCAGGGAACTGCTCATCGAGGTGACCAAGAGGATCCACACCTCGGGATTCGAGACGCCGTCGGAGTTCTTCCACCACTTCATCGGTGAGGAGAACGAACACATGTGGTTCTTCGCCGAGTTCTGCCTGCGGTACGGGAAGAAGATCTACCGGCAGCCCGGCGGCGCGAGCGCCGAGATACCCCGCTCGGACGTCGAGAGCCTGCTGGTCTTCACGCGGATCCTGATCTTCGAGGAGCTCGTCGACCACTTCAACTCCACCATGGCGGCGGACGACCGGCTCCACGAGACGATCCGGGCCATCAACCGCATCCACCACCAGGACGAGTCCCGCCACATCGCCTTCGGACGCGAACTGGTCGTCGCCCTCTTCGAGCAGGTGCGCGAGAGCGCCACCGAGGAGGAGCTGCGGGAGATATCCGGCTACCTGCGCCGCTACATGACCTTCAGCTTCGAGTCGCTGTACAACCCGCAGGTCTACCGCGACGCGGGCATCCCCGACCCGCTCGGCGCCCGCCAGGAGCTGCTCGCGTCGGCACAGCGCGAGGAGCTGGAGCACAACACCTTCCGCAAGACGTCCCGCTTCCTCCAGAAGACGGGCATCCTCTGATGGCCCGCCCCGCCGCCGAGGCGCGGCCCCTGGGGACGGAGCGTCCCGCGGACGCCGGACGGGTCACGGACGACGAGCGGGCCACGGCCACTGCGCCGCCGCTGGCCCACCCACCGGTCCTCGGCCCCGCGCAGACGGCGTTGCTGCGCGCGCTGGACGCGCACTTCGCGTCGTGGGGAACCGGCGCCGGCGCCCAGGAGATCCTGCCGCCCCCGCTCTATCCGGTGTCCGACCTGCAGAAGTTCGACGTCTACACCAACTTCCCGCACCTGGCCCTGGTCGCCTCGCCGCTCGACCTGACGGGAGACGCCCCCGAGCCGCGGGACGGCCGCTTCGCCCCGCAGGAGGTGCTGCCCGCCACCCTCGGGCTGCCGCACGCCACCTGCTACGGCGCGTACCTCTACTACGAGGGCACCGAGGTGGCCGACGAGACCCTGGTCACGCTGGTCAACCGGTGCTTCCGCCGCGAGGAGCACTACGACGGGCTGCGCCGCCTGCTCAGCTTCCACATGCGCGAGACGGTCGCGCTCGGCGGCTTCGAGCACACCCAGCGGGTGCTGGGCTCCTTCGCCGAGCGCACCCAGGAGTTGGCCGCCGCCCTCGGGCTCACCATGGAGAAGGTCCCGGCCAGCGACCCCTTCTTCGACTCCGGCGGCTCCCGGGCCCTGCTGGCCAAACTCAGCCCGGTGAAGTACGAGTTCCAGGTGGACGGGCTCGCCATCGCCTCCGTCAACACGCACCGGAACTTCTTCGGCGAGCGCTGCGACATCCGGCTCTCCGGCAGCGGCGACCACGCCTTCACCGGCTGCGCGGCCTTCGGCCTGGAGCGCTGGGTGTCCGTCCTCAGCGACCTGCACGGCGGCGACGCCGTCGCCGCGCTGGAGCACCTGCGCGACGCCGCGCGGCGAAGCGCCTGACATGGGCCCCGCCCACGTCGGCGTCGACCTCGTCCCGCTCGCCCGCGCCCGCGCGCTCGTCGAGCCCCAAAGCGCCCCCGTCCTGCGGAAGATGCTCACCGACGCGGAGTACGAGCAGTGCACCGCCACCGGCCGCCCCGACTGCGAGGGCGTCGCCGGACGGCTGGCCGCCAAGGAGGCCGTCTTCAAGGCCCTGCGCACCAGCGGCCACACCCTGCGCTGGCACGAGATCGAGATCCTCACGGACGCCGGCGGCAGGCCCCGGGTGCGGCTGCACGGGCGGACGGCGCGGCACGCCGACGCCCAGGGCGTCGCGCACATCGACGTCAGCATCACCCATGACGACCCGTGCGCGATCGCGGTGGCGCTGTGCGCGGGGGCGACCGGGACGGCGCCCGGAACACCGGCGCTGTCGGCGGTGTCCCTCCCCTGAGCCCGGCGCGCCCCGGCCCCTTCGCCACTGCCCCCGCACCCCCTTCCCCGTACCCCTCCCCCTGATCCCCGGCAATCCCCCAGCAAAGGAGCGGACATGGCTTCGACCGGTATCGACGAGGTGCGCGCGTGGATCCTGCGCCGTCACCCCGCGCGCACCACCCTCCCCCTCGACGAGAACCTGATCGAGAACCGCCTGGTCGACTCGCTGTCCTTCGTCGAGCTCGTCTACGCGATCGAGGGCGCGGCCCGCGTGGAGATCGACTTCGACACCATCGACCTCCAGGACTTCCAGACCCTCTCCTCCATCGAGAAGGCCTTCTTCACCACCGTCTGAACACGCCCCGGACTCCCAGGAGTTGGAACCCATGGAAGCTGTCTCCTACACCGCCCAGTGGACGGCCGCCGCACGCGCGGTGGAGTCGGAGCGCGCCGAGGAGCCGCTGTTCGATGACCCGTACGCCCGTGACCTCGCCGCCCCCCGCGGCTTCGAACTGCTCGACAAGTACGGCGGCGGGGGCCTGCTGCACTTCATCGCCATCCGCACGCGCTACTTCGACGACAGCGTCGAGGTGCTCCTGCGGGACTCGGGAGCGCGGCAGGTCGTGTTCGTCGCGGCCGGCATGGACACCCGCGCGTACCGCCTCCCGTGGCCGGACGGCACCACCGTGTACGAGGTGGACCACACCGCGCTGATGGAGGAGAAGGCGCGCCGGCTGGGCGCCCGGGACGCCCGGCCCGCGACCGAGCGCCGCGAGGTCGGCGCGGACCTGGCGCAGGAGTGGCTCCCCGAGCTGCGGCGCGCCGGATTCGACCCGGAGCGGCCCACGTTGTGGATCGCCGAGGGCCTGATGTTCTTCCTCACCCGCGACCAGGCCGCGGACCTGCTCGCCCTGCTCGGCACGGTCTCGGCCCCCGGCAGCCGGCTCGCCGTCGACTTCGCCAGCCGGGCGCTGCTGCGCAGCCCGTTCTCCAGGGAGTTCCTCACCGCGCTGCGTGAGGACGGCACACCGTGGCAGTTCGGCACGGACGAGCCCGAGGAGTTCCTCGCCTCGACCGGCTGGAAGGTGCGCGACCTCAAGGAGCCCGGCCAGCCGGGGGCCGGTGAGGGGCGCTGGCCGTACGAGGTGCAGCCCCGGGAGCGCCGGGGCTCCCCGCGCAGCTGGCTGGTGCGCGCCGAATTCGTGGGACGGTGACCGGCCGGGGCGTCCGGGCGCGACCCGGCCCGCGCCGCCCCTCCACGCGCACGACGGGCCCGCCGGGAAGCGAGACCCCGGACGGGCCCGTCCGCCGCGTGCCGGCTGTGGGGCGTTTCGTCCGCGTGCCTGTCCTCGTGTGCCAGGGAGCGCCTACTCACGTACCCGGGTACACGTACTCATGTGTGGTCGCGAGGCGCCCCGGAGGATGTGCCCATGACGCGAACCCCCGGTGGGGAAAAGGCGGATGCCGGTGCACAGCACCCGGCCCGGCCGGCCTCCGCACGGCACGGGAGCGCCCTGAGCCGAAAGAGACACGCATGAGACGCGACCTGCAGATGCGCACCGCCACGCCCGAGGACCTGGTCTGGATCCACGAGTTGAGGCACCGCGTCTACGCCCAGGAACTCGGCCAGCACGCGCCGCGGCCCGACCGGCGGCTGTCCGACGCGCTGGACGGCGACAACGTCTACCTCGTGGCGGCCCGCGGCCCGGTCCGCATCGGCTTCGTCAGCCTCACCCCGCCGTGGCTCGGCCGCTACGGCCTGGACAAGTACCTCACCCGCGACGAACTGCCCGTGCTGTCCGAGGGCGGGGCCTTCGAGGTGCGCATCCTCACCGTGGAGCCGCGCTGGCGCGGCACCGCCGTGGCACCCCTGCTGATGTACGCGGCCCTGCGCTGGATCTCCTCGCGGGGAGGCCGCACGGTGGTGGCCATGGGGCGCACCGAACTGCTCGACATGTACGTGTCGGCGGGCCTGCGGCCGGTGGGGCGCACCGTCCGCAGCGGTGCGGCGACGTTCGAGGTCCTGACCGGCGAGGTGGCCGCGCTGACCCGGGAGGCCACCACCAGGTTCCGTACCGTCCTGGAGCGGTTGGGCAGGGCGGTCGACTGGCGGTTGGACGTGGACCGGACACCCGGGCCGGACGGCTGCGAGCACGGCGGCGCCTCCTTCACCGCCATCGGCAAGGACTTCCGCACCCTGCACCGGCGCCACGAGGTCGTCGCGGCCGACGTGCTGGACGCCTGGTTCCCGCCCGCTCCGGGCGTGGCCGCGGCGCTCGCCGAGGACCCCGGCTGGTCCGCCAGGACCTCGCCCCCCACCGGGGCGGAGGGACTGCTCGCGGAGATCGCGGCGGCCCGGGCCCTGCGGGTCGAGGCGCTGGTGCCCGGGGCCGGTTCGTCGGACCTGATCTTCAGGGCGTTCGGCCGGTGGCTGACCCCGGAGAGCCGGGTGCTGCTGCTCGACCCGGGGTACGGCGAGTACGCCCACGTCACCGAGCGGGTGATCGGCTGCCGGGTGGACCGCTTCCGGCTGCACCGGAAGGACGGGTGGCGGATCGACTTCGCCCGGCTGGCGTCGGTCGTCGAGGCGGGCGGTTACGACCTGGTGGTCGTGGTCAACCCGAACAACCCCACCGGCCGCCACGCACCGGCCGCCGAGCTGCGCGCGCTGATCGCGGGCGCCCCGGCCGGGACCCGCTGGTGGATCGACGAGGCCTACCTCGGCTACGTGGACCTGGCGGAGTCGCTCGCCCCGCTGGCCGCGGTGGACCCGCGCGTCGTGGTCTGCACCTCGCTGTCCAAGATGTACGCGTTGTCCGGCGTGCGCGCGGCCTTCCTGGTGGCCGAACCCGCCACCGCGGCGGTGCTGCGCCGGTGGACGCCGCCGTGGTCGGTGAGCCTGCCCGCCCAGCTCGCCGCCGTGGCCGCGCTGCGGGACCCCGCGTACTACCGCGCGTGCTGGCAGCGCACCCACGCCCTGCGCCGCCAACTGGCCGCCGACCTGGCCCGGGTGACCGACGCGGCCGGGATCAGGGTCGGGGGGAGCGTGGTCGGGGAGGGTGTGGTCGAGGAGGGCGGGCCCGGGGAGGGCGCGATCGAAGAGGGCGTGGCGAACTTCCTCACCATCACGCTGCCGCACGACGGTCCGAGCGCCGCCGCTCTCGTACGGGAGTGCCGTCGGCACGACGTCTACCTCCGCGACCTGTCCCCCCTCTCGCCGCAGTACGAGGGGCGCACCGTGCGCGTCGCGGTCAGGGACGCGGCGGAGAACGCGCGCATCGTGGCGGCGTACGGAGCCGCCCTGGAGGCCCTGCGACCGGGATCGCCCGCGCGGCTCGCCGCCGGGGCCGGGGCCACTGTCACCACCGGCCGCGCCCGGTGACCGACGTCGCCTCCCTCGTGCCGTTCCTCGGCGGGGCGCTGGCGCTCGCCGGGATCGCCGCGGCGCTGTCCCGGCGCCGCGAGCTGCTGGTCCGCTGGTGCTGCTGGGCGGTCGGAGTGCCGCTGGTCACCGGGGCGTTCTGGTGGGGCGCCCCCGGCGTGACGGCCCTCGCGCTGGTGGTGGGGGTGGTCGCGGCGATGGAGTTCGGCGCGCTGACGGACCTGCCCAGGACCGACCGGGCGGTGCTGGCCGTCGCCGTCTCCGGCGTGGTGCTGACCTCCTGGCTGGCCCCGGGGCACGAGGTGCGTGCGGCGGCGGTCGGCGCGCTGGCCCTCGCCGCCGTCCCGCTGCTCGCCGGTGACTCCGTCCACGGCCTGCGCCGGCTCACGACCGGCCTGCTCGGGCTGGTCTGGCTGAGCGTGCTCGCCGCCCTGGCACCGCTGGGCACGACCGCTCTCGCGCTGTTCGTCGCGGTCTCGGTGGGCGACGTCGCCGCGTACTTCGCGGGACAGCGCCTGGGCGGTCCCCGGCTGTCGCCGCTCTCCCCGGCCAAGCGCTGGAGCGGCACCCTCTGCGGCGCGGCGGCCGCCGTCGCCGTACTCGCCGCCCTGTCCGCACTGAGCTGGCCGACGGCGGTCGCAGTGGCGGTCGGCGCGCCGGCGGGGGACCTCGTCGAGTCCATGGTCAAGCGGGGCGCGCGGGTGAAGGACTCCGCGAGCTGGCTGGCCGGCTCGGGGGGCCTGCTCGACCGTATCGACTCGCTCCTGCTGGCCCTGGTGGTCCTGCTGCTCCTGCGCTGAGCGGCACATTCGGGTCCGGCGCGCCCCGGACGTCGTCGCGTCGGGTCCGGCGCATGCGGACCCGACGCATTCGGTACTGAACGAGGCTGTTCATACAAGACCGCTCATACAGGACCGAATGCCGTCTCTCCATACGTCAGGTGACGCATTGACCCCACCAACACGGCCGCGATTGCATGCTGTTGACCCTCTGGGGGGAACCAGGGGCAGACCGCGCGTTGAAGTCGAATGGGGGAGATGTGCGGAGACACGCATGTCGGAACAGCACCGGACGAGCCAGGACCGCCGTGACCGCGGCGGCCGTTTTATGTGCGGCCACGGCACTGCTGCCGCAGACCGCGTCGGCAGCGGCGCGGGACGGCGGGCCTGGCGTCGAGCGGGTCAGCGTCGCGAGTGACGGCACCCAGGCGAACGGCGCCTCCACGGGCGGCTCGATCACGCCGGACGGCCACCGCGTCGTCCTCGCCTCCTCGGCGTCGAACCTCACGGCCGACACCACCACCGGGGGCGACCGGGTGTTCGTCCGCGACCAGCAGACCGGGTCGATCAGCCGGATGGGGAATTACGTACCGCTCGAAACACCGACGATCAGCGGCGCCGGGGGGTACGTCGCCTACCCGATCCAGTGGACGTCGGACGTACGCATCCGCTTCTACCAGGTGAGCAACGGAGCCACCATCTCCGCCTACTGCGGACTGACCAACAACCGCTGCAGCCAGCTGTCGTTGACCGCCGACGGCCGGTACGTGTCCCACGTCACGCTCTTCAGGGACGCCTCCCGGGGGCAGCTCGTCGAGGTCCAGGACTCGTACACCGGCACCAGGCAGACGGTCGCCACCCTCGCCCACACCCAGCCGTCGCGGCCCTCCATCAGCGGCGACGGGCGCTACGTCGCCTACCAGGACGGACAGGCCAAGGACGTGTTCGTACGGGACCGGACCAGCGCCACGACCGCCGGGCCGATCGAGGGCCCCGGCAAGGACGCGGCGATCGTCCAGCTCAGCGAGGACGGCAGCAAGGTCGCGTACGTCTCGGGCACCGACACCTACGTCCACGACGTGGCCGCGGGCACCGCCCAGCTGGTCACCGGGGCCCGCGGCCTGGCCCTCGACCCCACCGGCCGCTACCTGCTCTACGCCCCGCAGGACACCAGCGCGGGACCCACGCTCGTCCTGCGCGACCTGACCACGGGCACCGACCGGACGGTCACCGACCGGCCCGCCACGGCCGGCGTCGACGCGGTCAGCGGCGGCGGGCTCGACGTGGTCTTCCAGTCGGCGGCCGACGACATCGTGCCCGGCGACACCAACGGCAAGACGGACGTCTTCGTGCGCCACTTCTCCTGATACAGGCCGCTGCCCCGGCCGGTGGCCGCCGTTCGGCCACCGGCCGGGGCACGCGGTCGGTCGGGGCGGCGCGGGGACTCCGGAACGGACCCCCTGCGGCACGTTCCCCTCCCCCGTGCGGTACGAAGTACTCCGTGTCCTCCAGCAAAGCCTCCGCACCGTCCAGCCCGCACCCGGCCCCGGCGACGGGCCTCCGCCCGGCCCCAGAGACGGGCCCGCACCCGACCTCCGAGACGGGCCCGGACCCGGATCCGCAGACGGGCCCGGACCAGCGTCCCGCCCCCGGCGCCGCCGACACCGTCCGCGTCTTCATCGCCCTCGCCCCGCCGGACGAGGCCAAGGACGAGCTGGCCGACGCCCTGCGCCCCGCCTACCAGGCCCATCCGCGCATGCGGTGGAACCGGATCGAGGACTGGCACGTCACCCTGCTCTTCCTCGGCGAGCTCCCCGCCACGACCGTGCCACTGCTGTGCGCCCCGCTGGCCGCGCTGGCCGCGGCCCGGCCCCCGCTCTCGCTCGCGCTGCGCGGCGGCGGGCACTTCGACGAGCGGGTGCTGTGGAGCGGCATCGACGGCGACGTGGCGGGCCTGCACCAGCTGGGCGCGGACGTGCGGGCGGCGGTGCGCGAGCAGGGCGTACCGTTCCAGGACCGGCTGCTGCGGCCCCACCTCACGCTCGCCCGGGCCCGCCGCGACGACACGGCGTCGGTCGTACGGGCCGCCGCCGGGCTCGACGGGTTCACCGGCCGTGAGTGGCGCACCGACCGGCTCCACCTGGTGGCGAGCAACTTCGGGCGCGGCCCGGGGCCGATCCGCTACCAGGACGTGGCAGCCTGGCCGTTCACGGGGCCGTTCACCGGGCCGTGAGGGCTGGACGAGCGGGACCGGTACGGGAGCCCTACGGCGGCGGCAGCCGGTTCCCCAGCAGGTCGGTCAGCCTCCGCCCCAGTCGCGGGTCCAGTACCCCCTCGTGCGCGATCCCCAACTGCGTGGCCAGGGCGGGGGCGTGGAGGCGGGTCGCGGCTTCCAGGAGGGACGCGTACGTGTCGGTCGCGGCGCGGAAGCGCGAGCGGGCCGTCAGGGCGAGCACGGCGGCGAGCGGCGCCGCCGGCCACCACCACGGCGCCAGCGGAGCGTAGAGCAGGGCCCAGGCGCCGAGGCCCGCCGCGCGGGCGAGCGCGTCGCGGCCCGCGGTGACCTCGGCGCGCACGGTGTCGGGCAGCGAGAGCCACAGATGCGGCCAGACCACCGCCAGGTCCAGGTGGCTGTCGCGGCCCAGGCGCAGGGCGGCGGCGTGCACGCGGTCGCCGCTCCAGGTGAGCCGGTCGGGGCGTTCCACGGCGATCCGGTCGCGGTGGTGGGCGGCGCGGTGCCGGGCGGCCGGGTCGGGGCGGTCGGCGGGCCGGGGCGCCCGGGCCGCCCGCCACTCGCGGTGCCAGCGGGCGTGCGCGCGGTGCCAGCGGTCGCGTCGCCGCACGACCGTGCGCCGCGCCAGCGTGCTCCAGGGGCGGGGCCAGCGGCGCCAGCCGGCTCCCAGGGCGAGGCGTTCCAGCACGGCCCCGGCGGCCCGGGCGGCGAGGCCGAGCACGGCGGCGCCCAGGAGCACGGCCGCGAGCAGGACGACCTGGGCGCCGCCCGACGTCACCTGCGGGGAGGCGGCGTAGCGGGTGACGTGCCGGACGAGCCGCGGTACGTCGAGCGCGTGCCCCTGGCCGAGGGTGGCGGCCGTCGCGGCCACCGCCAGGTACACGGCCCCCGGCAGCACGAGCAGGGACAGCCACCGCTCGGCGAGCCTTCCGCCGAGCGCGTCGAGGAAGCCGCCCATCAGTCGAGCGGTTCGCGGCTGAGCGGCCGCCCGCTGAGCGAGCAGCGCGCGGGTGTCTCGCGCACGTCCTCCTCCGCCCGTCCCGCGCACAGTTCGAGCGGGCACCGGTGGACGTACTCCAGGCCCTCGACCCCCGCCGGGTGGATCCCGCGCAGCCCGGACGCGTACCCGTACAGGCCCCACGGGTCACCGGCCACCTGGACGGCCTCGTGCACCGCGTCCACCAGACCGGCGAGGCCGTCGCCCGCACCGCCGGCGCCCCGTACCGCGTCGAGCAGCCGCTGGAGTGCGGCGGTGTCCCCCGTGGCTTCGAGCGCCTCGCGGACCTCCGGCAGGTTGCCGCAGAGGTGGGCGAGCCCTCCGGCGGTCTGCTCGAGGTCCGGCCGGTGCGTCCGGTCCGGGCCCGGCAGCTCCGGGTGCGGTGCGGGTGTGTTCAACTGGGCCTCCCCGTCGGGTCGTTGGCGCGCGGCGGCACGACGAAGGACGGTCCCGCCCGCGCGACCATGCTAGGTCGTGGCGGGGGTGGGCGTGCCGCGGAACTCCCACCGTGGCACCCCGGGGCGCATCCACGTCCCGCCGTACTCCCCGCCCCGCCCGAACTCGCCCCAACGCGCCCCGCCCCGGTCCGGTCCGGTCCGCCCCGAGGGAAACCCCTCGACCTTCCCGCAGTGCCTGGCAGCCGCGCCGTCCGCTTCCCGACACTCGTGCGTCGGCGCGCCTCCTCGTCCCCGGCGAGCGGCTGCGCCGGCTCACCCCCGCAGACCGTGCGCCCGGCGGACACCTCCGTACGCGACCCGGCCGACCGCACGCACCACCGCACGAAGTGAAAGGAACCCCCACTTCCATGACCATACGAAGAGGCGCGAGACTCCTGACGGTCACGCTGGCGTGCCTGTCCGCGTCCGCCGTCGCCCTGCCCGCCGCGACGGCCTCACCGGCGCCGTCCCCGCAGCCGACGCGGGCCGGTGGCGAGGCGTTCGGCCCGGCCGCCTACACCGCCGATCCGGTGCCAGCCGTCCGCGGCCGCGTCGTGGACGCCGCGAGCAAGGCGCTGGCGGCCCACCCCGCGGCCACCCACCGGGCCGCCGGGGACGCGTTCTCGGTCCGCAACCTGGTCGTCGACCGCGACGGCTCCGCCTCGGTCCGCTTCGACCGTACGTACAAGGGGCTGCCGGCCTACGGCGGCGACGTCGTCGTGCGCGTGGGGCAGGACGGGGGCTTCCGCTCGCTGGCGACCGGCGCGCAGGCGTCCGCCGCGGTCTCCACCGAGCCCGCGCTGGCCGCCTCGCGCGCCTCGCGGGTGTCGAAGGCCGCCTTCCGGGGCAGCGTCGGCTCGGTCTCGGCCCCGCGCCTCGCCGTGCAGCTGCGGGGCAGCGACGCGACCCTGGTCTGGGAGACGGTCGTCAGCGGCGTCCGGCCCGACCGGACCCCGAGCAGGCTGCACGTCCTGGTGGACGCCCGCAGCGGCGAGGTCGTACGGACCAGCGACGAGGTGAGCACGTTCGCCGCGCAGGGGGCGGCGGGCCGCGGGAGCGCCGCGGCGGCCCCGGGCGCGGGGTCCGCGGCCGCCGCCGTCGCCGGGACCGGCGCGTCGATCTACAGCGGCCGGGTCGCCCTCGACGTCACCCAGAGCGGCAGCGGCTACTCGATGCAGGACCCCTCGCACGGCAACGGCTACACGACCAACCTCAACCACGCCACCAGCGGTACGGGGACGGTCTTCACCAGCTCCAGCGGGACCTTCGGCAACGGTTCCACCAGCGACCCCGCGTCCGCCGGCGCCGACGCGCACTACGGTGCGGCGAAGACGTACGACTACTACAAGAACGTCCAGGGCCGCAGCGGCATCTTCGGCGACGGCCGGGGCGTGCCCTCGCGCACGCACTACGGCAACGCGTACGTGAACGCCTTCTGGGACGGCACCCAGATGACGTACGGCGACGGCCAGGGCAACGCGCGCCCGCTGGTCGAACTCGACGTCGCGGGGCACGAGATGAGCCACGGCGTCAGCGGCGCCCTCACCGGCTGGGACGAGACCGGCGAGACCGGCGCCATGAACGAGGGCACCAGCGACATCTTCGGCACGATGGTCGAGTTCTACGCCAACAACCCGGTGGACACGCCCGACTACACCATGGGCGAGCTCATCAACATCAACGGCGACAACAAGCCGCTGCGCTACATGTACAACCCGTCCCTGGACGGCCAGTCGCCGAACTGCTGGAACAGCAACAACGGCAGCCTGGACCCGCACTACTCGATGGGCCCGCTCAACCACTGGTTCTTCCTCGCGGCCGTCGGCAGCGGCGACCACGGCTACGGCAACAGCCCCACCTGCAACAACTCCACGGTCACCGGGCTCGGCAACGACAAGGCCGCCAAGATCTGGTACAAGGCGCTGGCCTCGTACGCCAACAGCGCCGAGAACTACCACCAGGCGCGCATCGACTCGCTGAAGGCCGCCGCCGACCTCTACGGGACGCACTGCGCCGAGTACAACACCGTCGACGCGGCCTGGGCGGCGGTCAGCGTCACCGGCGCCGACCCGGTGCCCGGCAGCTGCAACGGCCAGCCCGGCACGCCCTCGGTGACCAACCCGGGCAACCAGAGCACCGCCGTCGGCACCGCGGTGTCCCTGCGCGTCCAGGCCAGCGACCCGGCGGGCAAGACGCTCACCTACAGCGCGACGGGCCTGCCCGCGGGCCTCACGATCAACGCCTCCACCGGCGTGATCAGTGGTACGCCGACCACCGCGGGCACCTCGTCGGTGACCGTCACGGCGAAGAACACGGACAACGCGACCGGCACCGCCACCTTCACCTGGACCGTCACCAACGGCACCCCGCCGCAGGGCTGCGGCAACCTGCCGGCCTGGAACGCGGCCACCAGCTACGCGCCGGGCGACCAGGTCTCGTACAACGGCCACAAGTGGTCCTCCCAGTGGTACTCGACCGGGGCCGAGCCCGGCGCCCCCGGCTCCTGGGCCGTCTGGAAGGACGCCGGCGCCTGCTGACGCCCTACTGAACCACCTCGGCGGCTGACGTCAACTGCTGTACGTGGACGGGTCGTTGGTCACGTGACCAGCGGCCCGTTCCGCGTGTGCGCGCCCGCCCGGCGGAAGCTTCAATTGGTCTTGACCTTTTCTCGGGGTCGGCCCTACGTTCGGCGCGGCACAATGGATGGCAGGTTCATGTTCTTCGCCGAAGCATGAACAAGGACGTGTCCGGAGGGGCTTGCGATGATCGAGCCGGTCACCCTGTCCACCACCGGACCAGGACGCTCCCGGCCCGCCGCCGTCGAGCGCGACGCCTTCTGCGACACCGTGCGGTCCGGCCTCGACCGCTGCGGCGGCGTGCTCCTGCGCGGGCCCGTCGGCATCGGCAGGACCTCCGTGGTCGCCCAGGTGGTCGCGGAACTCGTCGACCGCGGCCACCGGGTGCTGCGCTGCTCGCCCTCCCCGGCCGAGCGCGAGAGCCCCTACCTCGGCCTCATCGACCTGCTTTCCGGCGTCGGGGACGACGTCCTCGCCGCGCTGGCGCCCCATGAACGCGCCGTCGCCGAAGCCGCCCTGCTGCGCGGCCCCCGGGCGCGCGCGGCGGACCCGCTCGCCCCGCCCGCCGGACGCGACGCGCTCGTCCTGCGGATCGCCGTCGGCAAGGTCCTCTCCCTGCTCGGCGCCCAGACCCCGGTCCTGGTGCTCGTCGACGACGCGCAATGGCTCGACCGGCCCACCGCGGAGATCCTCGCCCACGTCGCCCGGCGCGCCGACCCCGGCCTGCGGACGCTCGTCACGCTGCCCACGGGCGACGGCCACGGGCCGGCGGCCGAGTGTCCGGAGGCGCCCGCGGTCGCGCTGGAGCTGTGTCCCGGGCCGGTACGGCGCCTGCGCGTGCCGCCCATGACGGCGCACGAGACCGCCGAGCTGTTCGCGCGGCACGACCACCCGGACTGGCCCCCGCCGCTCGTGGCACGCCTGCACCAGGCGAGCGGGGGCAATCCCCGTACCGCCCTCGAGCTCAGCGCCGCCCTCGACGAGCGCGTCAGGGGCCAGGAACACGCCCTGCCCGACTCCACCGACCCGCTCCCCGTCCCCGACTCCCTGCGCCGGCCCATCCTCGACCGCATCGCCGCCCTGCCCTCCGGCGCCCGCCGGACCCTGGTCGTCGCCGGGGCCGCCGCGCGCCCGACCGTGGAGCTGCTGCGGCGGGCGGGCCGTCGCGACGCCGCGGCCGACCTGGACACCTGCGTGCGGCACGGCATCCTCGACGCCCTGTCGGGCACGGACCACGGCACCGTACGGTTCCTGGACCCGCTGACGCCCATGGTGCTGCGGGCCGAGACGCCGTACGCGCGCCTGGTGGCCGCGCACCGCGCGCTGGCCGACGCCTCCGACGACCCGGTCGAGCGCGCCCACCACCTCGCGCACCTGACGGCGGGCCCGGACCCCGTGGTCGCGGCCCGGCTCGCGGCTGCGGCCTCCACCGCGCGCCGCCGGGGCGTCCCCGGCATCGCGGCCCGGCTCGGCCGGCTGGCCGCCGAGTACACGCCCCCGGGGCAGGGTCACGCCGACATCGCCCACCGGCTGACGGCCGCCGAGGACGGCATCGACGCCGGTGACCTCGACTTCGCCCGGCAGCTCGCGCACGAGGTGCTGCGCGACGCGCGGCGGCCGTCCGAGCGGGTGCGCGCGTGGAACGTGATCATCGACTCGTGCGGCCAGGCGATCGCCGAGATCGCCGACGTCTTCCCCGAGGCGGTGCGCGACGCCGCCGGTGACCCCGCCCTCCTCGCGCCGCTGCACTACCGGATGAGCTGGCGCGAGTGGGTGGTCGGCGGTTCGGCGGCGCGCGCCCACGACCACGCGGTGCGCGCGGCCCGGCTCGCGGCGCGCGGCGGGGACCGGCGCACCGAGCTGATGGCGCTGACCCAGCAGGCGTCCCTGGAGCTCTTCCTGGGCCTGCCCGCGGCCCGGGCCACGCTGGCCGAGGCGCTCGCCGCACCGCACGACCCGTACGCCACGGTCCACCACAACGGCCCGCTCTACCTCAAGCACCGCTTCCACCTGGTGCACGACGAGCTGGACGAGGCCCGGGCCGAACTGCGCACCCTGGCCTACCGGTTGCGCCAGCGCGGCTCGGCCGACAGCCTCAGCCAGTGCCTCATCGGCCTCGCCCAGGTCGAGATCCACCGGGGCCGCTGCCTGCCCGCCCTGACCGTCGCCCGCCAGAGCCTGCGCATCACCGAGGAGTCGGGGCTGAGCCAGGGGCCCGCCTGGTACACGGTCTCGCTCGCGGAGACCGCGTACGGCAGCCTCGGCCAGGCCCTGACCGCGGCGCGGACGGCCAGGCGCCACAGCGAGGACGACGACGACCGGCTGTTCCTGCCCCGGGCGCTGCACGCCGAGGGGCGGGTCGGGCTCTTCGGCGGCCAGTACGAAAGGGCGGCCGAACTCCTGCGGCGTACGGCCGAGTTGGAGACGGCGCAGGGCCAGCGGGATCCGGCGGCCCGGCGGTGGCACGCCGATCTCGCGGAAGCCCTGGCCGGGTGCGGGGAGACGGACGAGGCGGAGGACGTGATCGTCCGGGCCCGCCGCCAGGGCGAACGGCTCGGCCGCCCCGGCGTCCTCGCCACGATCGACCGCGCGGCCGGGGTGGTCAGCGCGGCCCGGGGCGAACTCGCCCGTTCCGTACGTGAACTGGAGCGGTCGGCAGTCCGGCTGCGGGCGACCGGCTACCCCCTGGAGGAGGCCCGCGCCCAGCTGTCGCTGGGCCGGGTGCGGCGGCTCGCCGGGGACGAGACGGCGGCCCGCGCGGCCTTCGCGAGCGCGCTGCGGCTCTTCGGCACGGCCGGCGCCCGCGCCTGGGTCTCCCTCACCTGCGCCGAACGCGACCTGGCGCGGCACGACCCCGCGCCCCGCACCCCCGGCGACGGGTCCTGGGCCGAGCACCTCACCTCGACCGAGCGCAGCGTCGTCGCGCGGGTGGCCGAGGGCGCCACGAACCGCGAGATCGCGGCGGGCCTGGTCCTGAGCGTCAAGACGGTGGAGGCGGCGCTCACCCGCGCCTACCGCAAGCTGGGCGCCAAGTCCCGGGTGGAGATCACGAGGATGGTCCTGTCCGCCGGGTGAGGCAAGATCGTCCGCATGAGCACTTCACACGACGAGCACGCGCACCACGACCATCTCACCCGCGTCGCCGCCCCCGAGGGCGTCGCCCCGGGCACCGGCTACACCCACGTCGTCTGGGGCACCGGGCGGTTCGTCGCCGTGTCCGGACAGTGCGCCCTCGACGAGCACGGCAAGGTGGTCGGCGAGGGGGACGCCGAGGCCCAGGCGCGCCAGGTCTTCGAGAACCTGCGGCACTGCCTGGCGGCGGCCGGGGCGACCTTCGACGACGTGGTCAAGCTGACCTACTTCCTCACGGACATCGCCGACCTGTCAGCCGTGCGTACGGCCCGGAACGCGGTGATCGCCCCGGACCGCCTCCCGGCCTCCTCGGCCGTCCAGGTCTCCGCGCTCTTCCGGCCCGAACTGCTCATGGAGGTCGAGGCCTTCGCGATCGTCCCGGAGGGCGGCGGATCCTGAGGCGGACAAGGCCCGGCCGGGCCCCGGCGCTTCAGGGCCGGGCCGCGCGCCGAGGGCCCGGACCCCCTGGCGCGGGATCCGGGCCCGTGGGCGAACGGTGTGTCAGCAGTGGCCCACCGACGTCTGGTTGGCGACGAGCGAGGAGTGCACCCAGCCCGTGCCGACCGCGCTGGAGACCCTGAACCAGCGTGCCGAGGCGTAGTTGGAGCTGGGCGGGTAGACCCACTGGCTGTCCACCCAGCACTGCATGCCGACGCCCGAGCCGTTGCCGAGGTAGCCGTACGAGGTGCAGCTGGTGTTGGAGCAGGACCGCACGTTCGCCCCGCCGCTGTTGGACGAGATGTAGCTGCCGGCCGCCTCCGCCGTACCGGCCCCGGCGAGCAGGGCCGTCGCCGCCACGCCCGCCGCCACCGTGAGCGCCGCCCTGGCACGCAGTCCGTTCGTCATCCGTCGCATGGTGCTCTCCTCCGGGTCCCGCTGAGTGGAGCGCCACCGGGTCCGGCGGCGCTCCACCAGAAAGCCCGGCGGGCGACGGCCGGCGGAAGGGCTCGGCCGCGGGCCGGACGGGCCCGGACGCGGCTCCGTACAACTCCGTACACCAGAAGGGCAGTTCAGGAGCAGGGCGGTGCGTACGACAGGCCCGGGAGGAGGCTGGTCCACTCGGCCCGGGTGACGGGCGTGCCGGCCCGCGCGCAGATCCGCCGGGCCGCCTCCTCCTCGTCGGTGTCCCACACGACGGCGGCGGGTCCGGCCCCTCCGGCGGCGAGGCGGCGTCCGTCGGGTGCGAACGCGACGGCGTACCCCTTGCCCCCGATGCCGCCGAGGACCGCGCGCGGCTGGGGCCGCGACGGCGCCCGCGGCCCGTCGGTCACCCCGGGGTCCCAGAGCCACACGGTGCCGTCGGTGCTCGCGGCGGCGAGGGTGCGGCCGTCGGGGGCGTAGGAGAGTGCGTAGACGTAGCTGCTGGGCCCGGTGAGCGGGGTGCCTACGGAGGCGGGCCGGGGGCCGTCCACCCGCCAGCGCCACACGTCACGGTCGCCGGTCCCGGCGGCGAGGGTGCGCCCGTCGGGGCTGAACGTCACGGACAGGACGTAGCTCTCCGGCCCGCGCAGCGTGGCCTCGTGCCGGGGCGCCGTCCCGTCCCGCGGGATCCGCCACAGCAGCACCTGCTTGTCGACGGTTCCGGCGGCGAGCCTGCGCCCGTCGCGGCTGAAGGCCACGGAGTAGACGTAGTTGGTCGGCTCGGTCAGCTCGGCCGTCCGGCGGGGCCGAGCCGGTTCGCGCACGTCCCACAGCCGGACCGTGCGGCCCTCGCTGCCGACGGCCAGCGTGGATCCGTCCGGCGAGAACACGGCGGACTGGATGCTTCCGGCGCCGCCCGCGAGGGGTTCGCCGAGCGGTGCCGGTGCCCCGGCCCGGGCCAGGTCCCACAGCCACACCTTGCCCTCGCGGCCCCCGACGGCCAGGATCCGCCCGTCGGGGGTGAAGGACAGGGTGCCCGAGTAGCCGGTGGGGTTGGTGAGGGGGACGCCGACGGGGCGGGGCCGCCACGGGTCGCGCACGTCCCACAGCCGCACCTCGCGCCCGGCGACGGCGAGCAGCCTGCCGTCGGGGCTGTACGCGAGCGCGTTGACGGTGCCCTGCACGCCCCGCAGCGGCCTGGGCGGCAGCCGCCAGATCCGTACCGTGCCGTCGGCGCAGCCGGTGACGAGTCCCGATCCGTCGGGCAGGAAGGCCTGTCCGGTGACGGGTCCGGGGTGCGGGAACACGGCGGTGACCGTACGCGTCCCCGCGTCGAGGAGGCGCACCTGGTTGTCGGCACTGCCCGTGGCCAGCCACCGGCCACCACGGTCGTACGCCACGGTGTTGACGTAGCTGGCGGGGCCGTCGGCCGCGGCCGGCGCGCCCCCGACGACCTGGGGCGCGCCCGGTTCCCCGCCCCGCCCCGGCACCGTCCAGATCCGGGTGGAGCGGTCCTGGCTGCCCGCGGCCAGACGCTCGCCGTCGGGCGTGAAGGCCAGCGCGAGGACGGGCCCCGCCGCCCCGGTGAGGGGGCGGGCGTGCGGCACGGGCGGCGCGGCGGCGGAGGTGTCCCAGAGGCGGACCGCCCCGTCGTCGCCACCGGCGGCCAGCATGGCCCCGCCCGGCCGGAAGGCCACGGCGTGCACCGGGACGGCGAAGCCCGCGAGGTGTTCGGCGGGGGCCGCCGGGGCGGCGCCCGGGTCGCGTACGCCTCCGGTCGCGTCGGCCCACAGGTGGACGCCGCCGTCGGCGGAGGCGGCGGCCAGGCGGCGCCCGTCGGGCGCGAAGGCCAGCCCGTACACGGCGGACGCGGGGCCGCGCAGGGTGGCCGAGGCACCGGGCCGCGCGGGCTGCCACACCCGTACGGTCCCGTCACCCGCGCCCGCCGCGAGGCTCCTGCCGTCCGGGCTGAAGGCGAGGGCGTAGACGGTGTCGGTGAAGCGGGGCTCCGCGTCGGGCAGGCGCCGGGGCCGCCCGGGGTCGGCCAGGTCCCAGAGGGCGACCGCGCGGTCGAGTCCCGCGGCGGCCAGGGTGCGGCCGTCGGGGCTGAGGGCGACGGCCTGCACGACGCCCCGGAAGGCGAGCAGGCGGGTGGCCTCGGGGCGGGAGGACGTGTCGAGGAGGGCGGCCCGCGCCTCGGGCGTCGGCGCGGTCCGGTACGCGGCGAGGCTGAGCTGCGCGGCGAGGGCCAGGTCACTGCCGCGCAGCCGTTCGGAGCGGGCGGCGACCAACCGGGACAGGGCCACCTTGCGGTCGCGTTCGGCGTCGCGGCGTTGGACGACGGCGACCCCGGCGAGGGTGCCCGCCACTGCGACGAGTGCGGTGAGCAGGGCGAGGAGCTGGCGCAGCCGCCGGGTGCGGCGGCGTTCACGAGCTTCCCTCGACCGCTCCGCGGCGCGGCCCTCCGCGAGGAACTCCCGCTCGGTTCGGGTCAGTTCGTCGCCGCGTCCGCTGGTTCCCGCCCAGCGGTCGGCGAGGGCGAGCGGGGTGCCCCGGTAGAGCAGTGACGGCTCCCGCCCCCTGGACCGCCAGCGTTCCGCGTCCCGGGTGAGCTCCTGCCGCACCAGGAGCCCGGCGCGGTCGGCCTCGATCCACCCGTGCAGGCGGGGCCAGGCGGTGAGCAGGGCCTCGTGGGCGATGCGCGCCCCGTCGCCGTCCAGGGTGACCAGGCGTCGGTCCACGAACCACTGGAGCACGGCGTGCGCCTGCGCCTGCGCGTCCTGGGGCGGGGCCCCGTCGCCGTGGGGCGGCGGCACGTCGGGGCCGGGCAGCGGGAGCAGTCGCCGGGCGTCGGGCTCGCCGTCCCCCACCGCCACCATGCGCAGGAACAGCGACCGTGCCCTCAGGCGCTGGACCTGCGTCAGTCCTGAGTGGGCCTCCTCCGCGCTGGCGGCCACGGCGCCCGCGATGCCGCCGCCCTCGCGGTAGTCGGCGATGGTGAGGGCGGTACCGCGCCCGCGTTCCCAGGTGGCCAGCAGGGCGTGCGACAGCAGGGGCAGCCCACCGGCCCCCGAGTGCCGCAGGTCCGCCAGCAGCAGGTCGGCGAAGCCGGGGTCCACGGCGAGGCCCGCCTTGCGGGCGGGGCCGTGGACGGCGCTGCGGATCTCCTCGTCGGTGAGCGCCCCCACCACGATCTGGCCGTCCTGGAGGGCGGGTCCGAGGAGGGGCTCCTGGAGCGCGTGCGGGTAGAAGTCGGCCCGCAGCGCGCCCAGTACGCGTACCGCGGGAGAGGTCAGGGCGGCCAGGCAGGCGAGGAAGGCCCGGCGGTCGTCGGCGCGGCGGCAGGCGGTGAACACCTCCTCGAACTGGTCGACGGCCACGAGGAGCGGCGCCCCGCCGTCCTCGGCCCGCCCGTGCGCGTACGCCACGAGAGCCTCCGGGTCCGCGGGTCCGGGCACCCCGTCGTCATCACCGGTGGCCGCCCGCAGCGCCGTGGCGAGGGCCTCGAGCGGGTCGGGGCCCGGCACGAGGAGGACGGGCAGGAAGCCGTGGCCGGTGCGCAGGACGGGCAGCACCCCGGCACGCAGGAGCGAGGACTTGCCGGAGCCGGAGGGCCCCACGAGCAGGTGGGGCACGGTTGCCGGGCCACCGGTCAGACGCTCCACGACGTTGTCGCGCAGGCTGTCCCGGCCGAAGAACCAATCGGCGTGGTGTTCCTCGAAGCCGGCGAGGCCCCGGTACGGCATCACGCCCCCGGCACTGCGCCGGGTACGGTCCCTGCGCAACTCGGTGAGGCGCTCCAGCCAGCGGTCGACGTCGGCGGCGTCGCGTACGCCCAGCTCGACGAGGAGTTTGCGGAAGAGGGGCAGCGAGCCGATGGAGGGCAGGCTCTGGCCGGCGAACCAGCCGCCGATGGTGGTGTGGGCCCCGGGCGCCGCGACCCGGGCGGCAACGGCCCGTACGGTCAGGTCGTTCTTCTCGCGCAGCCTGGTCAGCTCGGCGGCGAACTCCTCCCGGGGGGAGGGGAACGGGCGCGCTGACGGGGGTAATGGGGGTAACTGTTCGGCAGGACGGTCCATCTGGCCTCCCGGATGCTCCGGTGTTTCGTCAGGGCGGAGGAGCATCGTCCACCGCCCCGCCGCGCACCGGGCCGGAAGCCCGGAGACCGGGCGCCATTTCCGCCCAACACACGATCGGGTGACGGGCGTTACGACGCAGAGGGCCTGGTCCCGCTCCCGCTCTCCGGGGTCGCTTCACTGCCGGGTGGGTCACATCGCCGGGACGCGACCGCGCGCCACAGCGCGCGGCCGTCGCCGAAGCACGGGAGCAGGAAGGCGAGGTGGGCCAGGTACCACCAGGACAGGGGGCGGTCGAGGTCCGGGAGCCAGAGGGCCGCGCCCACCGCCGCGCAGGCGACGGGTCCCGCCAGGGCCACGGCGGCGCTCTGGCGGGCGCTCATCGTCCCGTGCGGGACCACCGAGGTGCGCCACGCGGTCCGTTCGAGCGTGATGCCGGTGATCCCGGGCATCCGCCCGAGCGCCCACGCGTGCGCCGACTCGTGCAGGGCGAAGGACGCCACCAGGCCCAGGACCCCCGGTTCGGCCAGCAGCTTCCACGCCATCGCGGCCGGTACGGGGTCGCCGGACCGGGCCCACCAGGCCAGTGCGGAGCCCAGCAGCACCCCGGCGAGCAGCAGGAGCGGCCACACCTGGACGGCCACCGCCCGGGCCACGGCAGCGGGGCCAAGAACCACGGCACCCGGGAGGGGTGCCGTGCCTCCCGGGCAGGAGTCAGCGCCACCGGGGAGGCACCGGCCTCCTCCCGAGCCGGGTTCAGCGTCCGGCCGCGTCGAGGAGCTGCTCACGGCGCCGCTTCAACCCCCGGTGGACGACCTGGATCATGAGCAGGGCGACGGTGAGGACCAGGAACAGCACGACCAGGGGCACCGGGTCGGCGACCCCGGTGGTGATCCCCAGGGCGCCGCCGTCCTTCTTCACCGTCTCGAAGACCACCGCACCGAACAGCGCGTGCCGTGCGACGACCTCATCGGTGCCCGTCGAGAACATCAGGGCGAGCACCGCCACCACAGCCGTCGCCATCGTCAGCAGCACGGCCCCGACGACGGACGTCACGACCGACTTCGCCTTCAGCATTCCTTCTCCTCGACTCACTGATGTGGATTCCTTGCACCGCGTACCAGACGAACGCGGACACCGCCCCGACGAGGCAGCAGATCACCGCCCAGGGCGGCAGGCTGAGCAGTCCGAGTCCGATGGTCGAGACGGCCGTGGCCGTCAGGACGAGGGACAGGCCCAGGAACACGGAGAACGGGTTGTCCTTCTCCGCGGGGAAGACCACGCTGACGCACGTGGTCAGCACGGCGCCGCCGACGCAGGACAGCACCACCACGCCGCTGGAGGCCAGCCGCCCGGCGTCCAGCGCGAGGGTGATCGCGAACGCCGGCCCGGCGAAGACCGCCAGCAGCACCAACTGCGCCCGGACCAGCCGTACGTACACCCGCCACGCGGGCTCCCGCGCGCCGGGCAGCGCGCGCAGCGGCGCGGTGGCGGTGAACTGGTAGAGCCCGCCGAACGACAGGGCGGTCAGGGCCCACAGGGGGTTCACCGACCGCTCGGCCAGCAGCAGGTGGACGAGGACGGCGACCGTCAGCGCCGCCGCCGCGACGGTCTGCGCGCTGCGCAGCAGGCACCAGTCGTACGGCCCGAGGACCCGGCGCAGCCGCACGCTCCCGGGCAGCCGCAGGTAACGGGCCTGGCGCACGTGCTGGTTGGGGGCGAGTACGAACGCGAGCGCCGTCAGGGCCGCCGCGACCGCCACCGTCCCGGCCAGCACCGCCCAGGGCCCGTACGCGTCCCACGCCCGGGACACCGTGGTGGCCCAGGTGCGCGCGGGCCGCTCGTCCAGGTAGGCGCCCGCGACGTCCTGGACCATCGGGGTCATGAGCGTGGAGTAGTACGCGAGGAGCGCGAAGAGGGCGAGGGCGTTGAGGACACCGGCCATCCGCCCGAGGCCGACCAGGATCCACAGCCGGGTGAGCAGTTGGTACACCACGGAGAGGGCCAGGTAGGCCAGGACGGCGGGGATGACGACGGACGCCGTGACGGGGCCGGCCGAGGACGGTCCGAGCAGGACGAGCGCGCTGACGACGAGCGAGAGGAGCCCGGCGGCGGCCACGACGGCCGTCATCACAGCCTCGTACAGCAGGAAGGCGGCGGCGCGCTCGCGGTTGGTGACGGGGAGCTGGTGGCTGAGCTGGAGCATCCCCTGCGCGTTCAGGAACAGCACCTTCACGAGCAGGAAGGCGATCTGCACCCACAGCAGGAGCGACACGGTGGCCGTGTCGAACAACAGCCGCCACACCGCCGCCTCCTGGGCGAGCGGCTTCAGGAAGAGGTACGAGGCGGTGCACATGGCGGCCAGGAGCAGGACGACACCGGCCGCGGCGAACACCCGTACCGGCGTGGACGTGAGGACCCCGGCGCGCAGCACCCGGCGGCGGAAGAAGACGAGCAGCATCCGGGCCAGGACGGCGGAGTGCCCGAGGCGCACGCCCGCCACGGTGCGCGCTCCGCGCGGCGGTGCTCCACCCACGGCCCTCACCGCCGGGCCGCTTCGAGGTGCTCGAAGACCATGGCGGACACCGAGCCGTGCTCGGCGACCAGTTCGGCGGTCGGCTCCTCGGACACCAGCTGGCCCAGGTCGAGGAAGACGATCTTGTCGGAGAGCCGCTCCAGGACACCGAAGTCATGGGTGCACAGCAGGATGGAGCGCCCTTCCTCGCGCACCCGCCGGAACTCCTCCTCGGCGAGGTGGAGGGCTTCCAGGTCGATGCCGTTGAGCGTCTCGTCGATGACGGTCAGCGGGCGGCGCACCACGAGCGCGGACACCAGCTGGGTCTTCTTCCGCATGCCGTGCGAGTAGTCCTCGACGAGGTGGTCGTAGCGGCCCTCCATGGAGAACCTGCGGAACAGGGCGACGGCTTCGTCGTGGTCGACCTCGACCCCGTACAGCCGTCCCACCATGGTCAGGTACTCGCGGGCGGTGAGGAACTCGGGCAGGTAGTCGTTGCTGGACAGGTAGACGCACGCCTGCTTGGCCTCGGGCCGGTCGTGCGGGTGCCCGTCGACGGTGATGCTCCCCGACTGGAGGCGCACGAGGTCGAGGACGTTCCGGATGAGGGTGGACTTGCCGGAGCCGTTGGCACCCACGAGCCCGACGATCGTGCCCTCTTCCACGCTGAGGGACACGTTCAGGAGGACGTTGACGATGCCGTCGTAGGAATAGGTGACATCGCTGACTTTCAGGAGGGGCACAGCGGTGTGTTTCCTTTGCCTGTTTCCGTCAAGGTGCGGGGCGGGGCCCGGGAATCGTGCATACGGGGATGCAATTCCCGGGCACCCGTCGAAAGTCCGGTCGGACGGACAGCCGGTCAGCCGGACGGACCGTCAGACGGTCAGACGCATTCGGCGTGGACCTTCAGGCCGTAGTTCTCGAACGACCAGTTGCCGGAGAAGCTCTTCCCCTGCACCACCACGCACCAGATGACGAGACCGGCGAAGATCGTGGCACCGAGGCCGAGCACGACGGCGGTGAAGACCAGGAACCAGGCGTCGTAGCGGACGAGGCCCTCGTCCACCTTGGCCCGGACGGCCTCCACGGCGCGCGCCGGCGCGTTGGTGGCCGCCACGTACGCACCGATCGACGCGGAGGTGGGGCCCATGGCGGCAGCGGCCGCCACGGAATCGGTACCGAATTCGCTCTCGCGCACCAGAATTGACGCAGTCACGGAATTTCTCCCCTGTGGTTGGTGTTGACCTTATGAAGATTTCACTTCTCCGTCGGGTCCCACAGTGTCCGTGAGTACACTTTCGAGCTTCTTCCGGGCTTTCCCCTCCGGATTCAGGGAGTGAGCGGAGGGCGCGGCGCCTCCAAGCGCCGCACCAGGGCGCGCAACGCCCGGAGTTCTTCCTCCAGCGCGTGCGCGCCCTCGCGGGTGAGGGAGACCCAGGTACGCGGCCGCTTCCCCGCGTAGCCCTTCTCGATGGCGATCAGCCCGGACTCCTCGAGGACTTTCAAGTGGCGGGAGAGGTTGCCGTCGGTGACGGCGAGCTCCTTCTTCAGGAAGCCGAAGTCGACGCGGTCCGCCTCACGGGCGATGGTCAGGATCCCGAGGCGGACGCGCTGGTGGACGGTGTCGTCCAGGGCCTGGACCGGATGGGGCTCGGCCGGGGCGTCCGACGTACTGGTCCGTTCCTCGGCACCGCTCATGGGTCGAGCCTATCCGCACCCCGAGCGGCACGGCCGCCGCCGCGCACCGGGGCCGCCCACGCCACCGCGGCGCCGGCCAGCAGGACCAGGGCGAGCAGCAGGGCCTTGGCCTGGGGCCCGTCGAGCCACTCGGGGTGCTCCGGGCGGGTCCAGGGAACCAGGCCGGTCCCCCAGTCGGCGGCGAGGTAAGCGGTCAGCAGCAGGGTGTGGACCAGTCCGGTCAGGACGGCGGTACGGCTGCGCTCGACGACACCGAGCACGAGCAGTCCGGCGCCCATGAGGTACCAGGGCGAGCTGGCGTAGTCCAGGATCCTGTCGACCAGGGAAGGCGAACTGGTGAATCCGAGGTCGGCACCGAAGGCGATCCACAGCACGACGAAACCGAACATGCCCGAGAGGACCGCGGTGACGACGGTCCAGGCACGTCGGCGGGGAACGATGCCGCGCTCCTCACCGCGCCTGCGGTACCAGCGGGCGAACAGGAACCATGCCAGCGGGAGCACGAGGAACCAGCTGCCCCACGCCAGGCACCGCAGGACCGCACCGTCGAACTCGCCCTCCAGGCAAGGCTGTCCGGGCGTGTGCTCGACGCACAGCCCGATCAGCTCGGAGTAGGCGAAGGCCGGGTACGAGCCCAGGTACCGGCCGTGGGCACCGAAGTTGTAGGCGTAGCGGCCGATCGGTACGGCGGCGAGCGCGAGCAGCCCGCAACCGAACAGGGCCACCCGCGCACCGTCCATGTGCCGCCGGGCCCCGGTGCGCAGGTCCGCGGTGGCGGCGAGCAGGCCCGCCGCTTCTCGCGGAGTGGTCGGAGTCGTACCGCTGAGCTTCGGTTCTCCCATGGTTCCCCCTGGCTCCCGATGGTCGTGGGATCCGGGCGCGGTGCTGGGCCGTCCCGGACTTTGCATCACAAAGTAAATACACTCTGCGTTGCAAAGTAGGCTTCGGTCAAGGGGGAGTTGACGCGGCCCGCTGTCGCCCACCGCGTCCGTCAGTTCGTACAGGTCCCGTTGCACTGGTAGAGGCCCAGGAAGCCGCACCCCGAGGTCGTGGTGCAGAAGCAGCACTGGCAGCGCGGGCCCTCCCACACCGTGCACCACTGCGAGGTGGTGCTGCAGTTGCACGTCGCCTGCGGGCCGGCCGCCGTCCTGCCGCGCGACGACGGCGCGCTGTCGGCGGGGCCGAGGGTCACCAGGAGCGCGGCGCTGTCCGCGAGGCCGAACGCCTCCTTGGCCGCCGCTTCCACGCCGGAGATGCGGCGCTGGAGTTGCGACCCCGGCCGCGGCTCGCCCCCGGCGAAGGTGGCCTCGGAGTGCGCCAGGGCCAACGCCTCGTGGACGACGCGCTGTTGGCGCGCGGTCAGCGTCGGCTGCGCGGCCTGGAAGTGCTCCAGGTGGTCGACCCACACCCGGCTGCGCTCGGCCGGGGACAGCTCGACCAGCACGGCCTGGCGGAGGGCCGAGGGCAGGGGTGCGATGTCCGTGTAGGTACGCGGCAGACCGGCGCGGTGCGCGGCGACCCAGGACCGGGCCTCGGTCTGCGCCGAACGGGCGAAGGCGGGCGACTGCCCCGCGAGCGTCATGCCGACCGCGGTGCTGACACCGCCCGCGAGCAGCAGGAAGCGCTTGCGGCTCACGCCCGGGCGGTCCCGCTCCGCGGCCCCCTCGGCGGCGGTCAACGGCTGCCCGGTGCGGGCCGCGTGGCGCAGCGTGCCCAGGGCGACGAGTACGCGACCGGTCGCGCGCGGCCCGAGCCGCCGCACCAGCGGGGGCGCCATGCGGGGCCCCGTCCAGGCACGTGCCGAGCCGTCGGTCACCCGCAGCAGGGTCGGCGCCCACGCGGGGTCGGCGCCCATGGCCTCCTCGCGCCACCGCCGTACGTCCGCGTCGGTCAGTGGCAACACCTCCAACGTGCCGCCACTGGCCTCGGCGACGGCGGACGACACCGCCGTGCACGTCCCGCAGGACGAGTCGAACGCCAGGATCCAACGTGTCGTGAGCTGCATTTTCCTGCCCTCCGCTGGCTGCATCAGCTGCGGTCGTCGCCACGAGGGGACCAGGAGCCGCGCGGATTCCGAGCATGCCGGTGACACGCGGCGTCGGCCGTGGTGTCACACGGCGGTGTGGTCGTGCTGATTCGGGCAACAGCCGCATTCGGACGTCAGTAGACGCCAGTAACTGTGTCGTCTCCTCGGGGCCGTTGCCAGCAGACTTCAGGTCGTTGTCCCTTTCGCGCTCCTGTACGTTTCCCCGACCCGTGCGGCGACCCCACGACGGCATCGGCCGGACGACGCGCCGGGCCGCCGATGCGGGAGGGCGTCAAGTGGACTGGCGTGACGGGTGGTTGGGGCCACGGGTACGTACGTCGCGGGGACGCGGGCACTCGACGACGCCGGACACGAGACCGGAAAGCGCTATCACCCGGTTCGCCGCCATCGGGTTCCGTCGGTCCCCTCACCCCGTCGCGGTCAGCACCGTCCTGGCTTCCGCCCGCACCTCCGGGCACCCGTGCCCGCGCAGGCGGCGCAGCAGCGCGCGCCACTCCTCGGGCCACTCCAGGAAGCCTCCCGCGGCGGCGACCACTCCCGTCGCGAGCAGGCCGCGCACGAGTGTGCCGTCGTCGATCTGCCGCTCGACCGCGTCGCGCACATCGCCCGTCCCGAACAGCACGTGCCACGGCTCCCATTGGCGTGGCATGTCTCTGGTCAGACGGGCCGCGACGACCACGCCCGCCGCCTCCAGCGCGTCGGCGAAGTCTCCCAGGCAGTGGGCGAACCGGGTTCCGACGGTGTTGCGGACCAGGAGCGAGTGGAGCAGCCCGGCCCGTTCGGTGGCCAGGAGCGGCTCGTCGGCCAGGAGCCGGGCCACGGCCTCGGTCGCCGTCTCGACCAGCGCGCCGCTACCGCGACCGGACCAGGTCACTTCGACCAGGGTGCGCAGGCGTTGCAGCGCCGGCAGGTCCTGGTCGGTTCCCGTCTCGTGCAGCGGGTCGTAGTCGTGGCTCGCGGCCAGCAGACGGGTCAGCGTCGAGTGGTAGGCACTGCCGGGCAGGGTGCCCCCGAGGGGATGGGGCAGTCCGGAGACGCCCAGGTCACGGATGGCACTGGCCGCGTTGCTCCAGTGGTCGTGGGCCTCCGGGACGCAGACGACGTCGGCCATGCGGGAGACCAGTTCGGGACCGTACGGGAACCAGGCCCGCAAACCGTGGTAGGCCGCGTAGACGAAGACACCGTCGTCTCGGGAGGCCCAGCGCGGATACCCGTCGGCGACCACGCGCGCGAAGCGCGTGCGCTGGGCCGCTGCCATCCGCGCCGGGTCGGTGCACAGGACCGCTCGCAGCGTGGGACGGTCGGTGCCGCGGGCGGCTTCCTCGAACAGGCGCAGGATCGCGGGCTCTTCGAGCAGCGGCAGGGCCGCCTCGATCACGGCGAGTCGTACGTCGGGGTGGGCGTCGGGCGCGTGGAAGGCACCGTTCAGCAGGGCGGCGGCCCGGCCGCGCGGGAGGTACCGGGCGGCCAGGCGCACCGCCTCCTTGCGGGAGGTGACCTTGACCGGCGTGGTGTCGGTGAGCAACGCGCCGAGCGCCGTCCCGAGTCGGGACGGTGCGGTGGACGAGGCCGCCCGCGAGGCCGCGTACACCGCGACGCGTGCGCGGTCGCCGCCCGCTTCGGCCAGGAGGACCGGGACGGCCTCCTGGGGGCGATCCGTCCGGGAGAGCGCGGCGAGGGCGGCCTCCGCGACGACGGTGGACCCGTCGTCCTTGAAGGCGAGCGCCAGCGCGTGACCGTAATCCGGCACGGCCGCGGCCTCGCGGATCACGGCGGCCCGCTCGTCCAGCGGCAGCCCCGTGTCGGCGGCCGCCTCGGCGGCCAGCCGCGCGGCGGCCCGCTGCTGGCGGGGCAGCCAGCGTGCGCTGTGGGCGAAGTCGGGCAGCGGGCGCCGGGCGCCTTCGACGAGGAAGCGGCCGTACGGGGGCGACGCGGCGAGCAGGACGTCCAGCAGGTCGGTACGGCGACGGGCGAGCACGTCCCGTACCGGCGCGAGGACGGCGGCGGACGGCTCGCGCTCCAGGATGCGGGCCACGCGCGCGTCCCGGGTGGCGGGCGCCGCCAGCCACAGCTCGGCAGCCTCTTCGAAGGCGGCGTCGTCGCCCCGATCCAGGGCGGTGACCAGCATGTCCTGGAGCTCGGACATCCGGTCAGCCCGGGCGCCCAGCGCGCGGGTGAGGCCCAGCAGCAGCCGGAAGTCGCTGCGCGCGGCCGCCGCGTCGAGCCACGGCTTCAGGGCCCGCAGGACCTGGTACTCCTGGCCCTGCGGCAGCACGCGGTGCAGGGGGCCGAAGTCCGGGACGCCGACCCGTCCGGTGATCCGGCCGAGCGTGCGCAGGGCCCACTGGGCGAGCGGCGCGGCCGTGCTGTCGGTCCTGGTCCCGGCCGGCGCTTCGGCCCCGGCGTGGTCGATCAGGACGCGTTCGGCGAGCCTGCGCAGAGCGAGGCGGGTGGCGGCCGAACAGTCCCGCGCGTCCAGGACACCGGCGGCCAGAGCGTCGAGGACTTCGGCGACGGGGGCGTCTGCCGCTCCGCCCCCACCGGCGCGGAACAGCCCCGGACGGGAGTCCGCCATCGCGCCCAGGGCCTGGGCACGAACGGTGTCCCGGTCGTTGCGCAACCGCCCTACCAGACCCAGGAGTTCATCGCCCGCCTCCGGACTGCCGTCGCGTGCCACGCACGCGACCAGCTGGCGCCAGGCGTAGCCCCGGTCGTCCGCGTCGGATCGCGCGATCCCCTCGTACAGCCTCCCGCGCGCCTCGGCGAAGGACCCGTGGGCGAGCACGCTGAGGTCGTGATACCAGTCCAGCGCGTCGTCTGACTCCTCCGCCACGGCCCTTCGCACCCAGTCCCACCGGCTCTCGCGCGGCAGCGACTCGTACACGGCGGCGAACGGGTCGCGAGAGGTGCCCCTGGCGACGACCTCCGTGAGGTACGCGACCCGACGGGCCGGGGGCATGGCCTCGACCAGCGGGGCCAGCTGTACGTCCCAGTTGGCCCATGTGACGCCCAGGTCGGGGAGGGACGGCGGTTCGGCACGCACGAGGGCCCGCAGCACGCCCGGCGGCAGGATCTGCGCATGGCGTCCCTGCTCGCGCTCGGGTGCGCAGAGCCAGCGCACCAGGCGTTCGGCGTCCGCCTTCACCAGCGCGCCGAGTCCGCCGTACAGTCCGGCCGGAAGGCGCGGCGGGCCGAACCGGTCCAGCAGCTCCATGACGGCTTCCGGGAGCCGGTGCGCGATGCCGGCGATCAGGGTGGCGTTGCGGGCCCACCACGACGTGCGGGCTCCGTCGTCGGGCGCCTCGGCGAGCGCCACCGCGGCGTGCGCGACGACCGCCTCCGGATGGCGCCTGCCGATTCGCGGCCAGTCCTCCACCGCATGGGCCAGACCCGGCAGCTCGCGGGCGACGAAGTCACCGGAGCAGGCGGGCAGCAGCCTGGCCGCCTCCGCGTCGCCCCACTCCCGGCGCAACCGCCCCACGAGTCGCTCAGCGAGTACGGTGCACGCGCCGTCGGCCAGTACGCGCGCGAGCCGCCGCCGCAGTGCCGAAGGCGCGTCCTCGTACGCCGCCTCGACGTCGGCGTCCGGCAGGCCCAGTTCGCGTACACCGCGCAGGGCATACCCGGAGACCACGGGGTCCGGGTCGGCGATGCGGGCACCGAGATGAACACCGTCGCGCCCGACGAGTGCGGCCAGGGCCGCCAGACGGCGTTCGTACGTTCCCCGCGCGTCGAGGTCGGCGAGGAGCGGCGCGAGGGCGTTCTCGGCGGCGAGACGGTGTGCGGTGAGGGCGGTGTGGCGGAGGCGCGCGGCGAAGGGCAGCGGTTCGAGTGCGGCGAGGAACGGGTCCGCGGCGTTGTGCATCAGGTAATGATCGCCGATGGGAAGCGGGTCACGCGATCGGATATCGCCGCCACGGTCGCGCGGCGGGGTGCTGGTGGGGCCGGGCGACACGGAATCCCGAGGACGCACGCACCGGAGGACGCACGCACCGCAAGGTGCTGGGGGCCTTCGGGCGACCGCCTCTCGGGGCGCATACTCGCTGGCCGGTCCGTGGGCCCGGACCCTAGGCTGGGCCCATGCCCACCGCGAGGACCTCCTACGTCTGCCTTCCGTGCCGGGCCTCGTACAAGCAGTCCTACGACGCCACGAGGCAGCGGGTCTGTCCGCGTTGTGCGGGACCGATGATCCACGTCGGGTCGGCCTTCGCCCCGCCCCCTCGACGGGACGCCGAGGCGTGGCGGGCCCTCGGACTCCTGCTCAACGCCGGTGTCCGCTTCCACAAGAGCTGCTGCGGCGGACCGGGGTTCCGGCCCCGGACGCTGCACGAGGTGCGCGAGCGCATGACGTACGCGCGGCGCACCGGCATCCCGGCCGCCGAGGCACTCGTACGACCCGTCGTGCCGTAGGGCCTGTCCGCTCAGCCGGTCTCCGGCAGCGGGGTGCCGGAGGTCCACGCTCTGGGGCTCAGATCGCGCCTTCTTCTTCGCCGACTGCCGCTCGCGCGCGAGCATCAGCTCATCACGCTCGGCGGCGTGCGCCACGGCCCGGAAGCGTGCGGGGTCGGCACGACGACGCTCCGACCGGTCATGCGTCAAGATCATCTTCGTGTCCACGGTAACGCGCTTGCCCTGCCGTGCGAGCCCGTCGTCCCGTCGTACCGACCCGCCCTCCATCGCCCCGCCTCGACCGGCCGATCGCCGCCGGCGAACCTGTCAAGCGCCTACGTCCCCGCTGGCCTGCCCTCCAGTGCCCGGGCGAGGAAGCGCCGGGTCGCCTTCTCGCGGGGTGCGGTGAGGACCTGCTCGGCGGTGCCCTGCTCCACGATGACGCCGTCCTCCAGGAAGCAGACCCGGTCCGCCACGCGGCGCGCGAAGTCCATCTCGTGGGTGGCCATCAGGATCGTCAGGCCGCGCTGCTTGAGGTCGGCGACCACGTCCAGGACCTCGCCGACCAGTTCGGGGTCGAGGGCCGAGGTGATCTCGTCGAAGAGCAGCAGCTCCGGTTCGGTGGCCAGGGCGCGGGCGATGGCAGCGCGCTGCTGCTGCCCGCCGGAGAGCCGGTCGGGGTGCTCGTCGGCCTTGTCCGCGAGGCCGAGGCGGGCCAGGAGCTCGCGGGCCCGCTCCTCGGCCCGCTTGCGCGGGACGCCGTGGACGCGGCGGGGCGCGAGCGTGATGTTGTCCAGCACGCTCAGGTGCGGGAACAGGTTGTACGCCTGGAAGACGATGCCGATCCGCCGGCGGGCGACGTCGGGGTCGAGGCGGGGGTCGGTGAGTTCGGTGTCACCGAGGTGGACGGTCCCGTCGTCGACGACGTCCAGGAGGTCGACGCAGCGCAGCAGGGTCGACTTGCCCGACCCCGAGCCGCCGATCAGGCAGACCACCTGGTGCTCGGCCACGTCCAGGTCGATCGAGCGCAGGACGAGCCGCGTCCCGTACTGCTTGCGGACGCCGCGGATGCGCAGCAGCGGCTCGCTCATCGTCCCGCCTCCGCCCAGGTGCGGCGCGCCGCGCGGCGCTGGAGCCGGTCGGCGAAGCGGGTCAGCGGGATGGTGACCGCGATGAACAAGAGCGCCGCTCCCAGGTACGGGGTGTAGTTGAAGTCGTAGTCCGCCTTGATCTGCGCGGCGCGCAGCACTTCCAGCGGTCCGAGGACGGCGACCAGCGCCGTGTCCTTCTGCAGGGCGATGAAGTCGTTGAGCAGCGGCGGCAGTACGTTGCGCACGGCCTGCGGCAGCACCACGTGCCGCAGGGTCTGCCGCTCGTTCAGCCCCAGCGCCCGGGCGGCGTTGCGCTGCGCGGGGTGTACGGAGTTCAGCCCGGCCCGCAGCACCTCCGCGACGTACGCGGTGTAGGAGAGGACCAGCGCGATCACGCCGAGCACCCAGGGCTGCGAGGGGGTGCCCTGCAGTTGCAGCGCGGGCAGTCCGAAGCCGACGAGGAAGACGAGGAGCAGGGTCGGGACCCCGCGGAAGACGTCCACGTAGACGGTGGCGGCGAGGCGCAGCGGCTGCAGGCCCGGGGCGCGGGTCACCCTGACCAGGGCGATCAGCAGGCCGAGGACGAGGATGAGCACCTCGGCGATGAGGAACATCTGGATGTTGAGCCAGAAGCCGCGCAGCAGCTCCGGGAACGCGTCCCGGAACTCGACGCCGTCGAGGAAGAGGCTGCGCACCCGGTCCCAGCCCGGCGAGGCCACGGCCCCGCCGGCCAGGGCCACCAGGGCGACGAGGGTGCAGAGCGAGGCGATCCAGGTCTGGCGGCGCTTGCGGGAGCGGCGGAACCGCTCGCGTTCGCGCTCGTGGTCGCTGGGCCGGTACGCGGCGTCCGCCGGTAGCGGCTCGGCCGTCTTGCTGAGGTCCACGGTCGTGCCCCTACTGCTTCAGCTCGGGCACGTTGGCCGAGGCCGAGAGCCACTTGGTGGTGAGGCGGGCGAGCGTGCCGTCGGCCTTGAGGGAGGCCAGCGCCTGGTTCACGCAGCTGGTGTAGCGGCTGCCCTTGGGCAGGAGCAGTCCGAACTCCTCCGTGGTGCCGCCCTCGTAGCTGAACTGCCCGGTGATCTTGGCGTTGTTGACCTCGGCGCCCGCCAGGTAGAACACGGTCGGGAGGTCGGTCACGATCGCGTCGATCTGGCCGTTCTGCAGTGCGTTGACCTCGTCCTTGGTCGTGTTGAAGACGCTGGGCTGCTGCGCGGGCTTGAGCCGGTCGAGCACCGCCTGGTAGCTGGTCGTCGCCACCTGGACGCCGATTTTCGCGTTCTTGAACTCGGCCAGGGAGGTGGCGTTCGCGAACTTCGACTTCTTCACCGTCAGGATGGCCTGGTTGGCCGTGTAGTAACTCGAGGAGAAGTCAACGGCTTTGGCGCGCTGAGGGGTGACGGAAATCTGGTTGATGTCGAAGTCGAAGGACTTCGCGCCGGGCGCGTAGGAATGGGCGAAGGGCTCGACGACCCACTTCACCTGTTCCTTGGCGAATCCCAGCTTTCCGGCCACCGCGTAGGCCACGGCGCTTTCGAACCCCTTGCCGTTGGAGGGGGTGTTGCTGTCGAACCAGGGCTCGTAGGCCGGGGAGTCGGTCGCGACGGTGAGCTGGCCGCGCTTGTGCAGGCCAGGGCTGTCGACCGAGCAGTCGGCGGCCTTCGAGCCGCCCGCTTCGGGGGTGCTCTGCGGCTGGGGCGCGCAGGCGCCGGCCAGCAGTGTGACGGCGGTGGCGGCGGAGGCTATGAGAACCGTTCGGGAACGGAACACGGTGAATCCTTAGGAAGAAAGTCCGGTGACCGGAAACGAGATCGACGTGGTCGTTGGGGAGTGGTACGCGGCGTTCAGCGACAGAGGTCGGCGGCGCACCGCACATGGTCCACGTGACGGCGGCGTACCAGCAGGGGAGTTCCGGACATACGGGGAAGCATTCCGGCTGGTGGAGACCGTAGTCAATCGTGCCCGTGGGCAATGGGGTAACGCGTTCATAACATGTCAGCTGGTGAGATGCAGTACTTCATCACCCTGGCGCAGGCCGAACAACTCGGCGGCGGAACCGCCGCGGACCACCAGTTCGGCGAAGCCGACTCCGGAGCTTCCCACCGTGATGCCCGGCTCGCCGAGCGGCACGTCGGGGAGGCGGTCGTAACAGCGCACCCGGACGTCCTTGCCCTCGGCCCGGTTGCGGACCAGCAGGCTCTTGGCCGGTGTGTACCCCGGCAGTTCGGCGGCGGGGCGGTCGAGCTTGCAGTTGCCGAAGTTGTCCACGACGGCGACCCGCACCTCGGCGGCGGCGGGCGGGCGCACCTCCGTGGCCCGGGCCGGGACGGGGTGGCCGTCGGCCAGCCAGCGGGCCAGCAGGGGCGCGTACCACAGGCTGCGGAACTGGGTCCGGGCGACTTCTTCGATCTGGTCGGCGTCGAGCGTGGCCCATCCGGCGGCGGCGGCCTCCAGTACCTCGCGCACATCGGTGACGTGGGCCTCCGTCACGCCCAGGTAGGACGCCAGGGGGGCGAGGACGCGGGGGTTGGCCGTGCTGACCACGAGGTGGTCGCCGTGGCGGAAGTAGCAGAAGGGCACGCCGTTGGGCCAGTGCCCGTCCCTGGGGGCGATGTTGACGAGGACCACCACGGGCTGCGCCGGTCCGCCGATCAGGGAGGTGGAGCGCAGCAGGTCGAGCAGGGTGAGGGCGGCGGCGCCCTCCGGGTCGGGACCGTCCAGCGGCAGGACGGTGGGCGTCGCGCCGAAGAGGGTGGCGATGCGGGCTGACTGCCGCGCGAGTGCGTTGGGGTCGGCGCAGTCGGTGAGGGAGACGACGGGGAGGTGGGCCATGACGGGACTTCGCTTTCCGTTGAGCATGGGTGGAGCCGGGGGCGGACTGCGGTGGTCGAGCGGGGGTCGGGCGGGGGTCGGGCTGTGATCGGGCTTCCGTCGGCGGCGACGGGGACCGGTACGGGCGTGGAGTGGGCCGGGCCTGGAGGGGGCGGCGTGGGTCCCGGGGGTCGGGGCGCATCCGGGGCGGGTCCGGGCGGGTCCGGGCAACAAAAAAGGACCCTCCGTGTCCGGAGGGTCCGCTGCGCCTGTGCGCACACCGCTTCGCTAGCGAAGCGCCTCCGGGTCCGGGGGCATCATTCGCATCATCATGGCGAGGCTGGTGAGGTGCTGCATGGCCGGGACGGTAGCACGCCCGGGCAGGTGGGGAGGACGGCTGTCCACGGAATGGGCCGGGGGCGGTGGCCAGCCCGGCTACCGCCCCGGTGCGCGCCCGTCCCTCCTGCGCTCCGGCAGGCTCGCCAGTGCCGACCTCGCCGCGTGGTAGCCGCACATGCCGTGCACCGAAGGGCCGGGCGGGGTGGCCGACGAGCACAGCCAGGTGCCGGGCAGCGGTGTGCGGTAGGGGTTCCAGCGGGGTACGGGACGGGCCAGCGTCTGCCACAGGGTCATCGCGCCCGAGCCGATGTCGCCGCCCACGTAGTTCGCGTTGTACGCCCCGAGCCGCGCCGCCGACACCCCGCGCTCGGCGAGCACCGTGTCCGTGAAGCCGGGCGCGTGGCGTTCCAGGGCCGTACGGATCATGGGGAGCGGGTCCGTGGTGTCGCCGTTGGGCACGTGCGCGTACGCCCAGACGGGCCGTCGGCCCCGGACGGCCCGCCCGGGGTCGGCGGCGGCCGGGTCGACCACGATCATGAACGGGTGCGCCACCCGTGCGCCGCGCGCCGTCAGCGTCTCGGCGCGGGCGAGCTGGGCCGCCGTGCCGTGGGCGCCGCCCAGGTGGACGGTGGCGGCCCGGCCGAGGCGCGGGTCCGCCCACGGGATCGGGCCCTCGACCAGGAAGTCCGCCTTGGCGGCGCCGGGGCCGTACCGGTAGCGGGACAATGCGCGGAGGTAGCCGGGGGGCAGCGCGGCGATGCGGGCGAGTTCGCGGGGCGAGACGTCGAGCAGCGTGAGCCGGCGGGCGGGCAGGTCCCGCAGGTCGTCCACCCTGGCGCCGGTGTGGATCCGGCCGCCGAGCCGCTCGATCTGCCGGGCCATGGCCGCGGCGACGGTCCCGGAGCCGCCGCGGGCCACGGGCCAGCCGGTGGTGTGCGCGAGGTGGCCGAGGAGCAGCGCCACCGCGGCCGTCGCCGGTGAGGGCAGGCGGCCGATGCCGTGGGCGGCCACGCCGGTGAGGAGTGCCCGTGCCTCCTGCGTGCGCAGGCCGCCGCCGGCGCGGAGGGCCTGGGCCGGGAGGCGGGCGGCCAGCAGGGCGACGGCGCGGGGTGGGGGCAGGGCGCGCTGGGTGGAGAGCATGAACTCCACGACGTCCGCCGAGTGTTCCATCAGCGGCAGCATCAGCCGCCGCCAGCGGGGCCCGTCGGCGCCGAGCCCGGCGCACGTGGTGTCGAGGTCGCGCCAGGCCAGTGCGGCGGGACGGTCCGTGAAGGCGTGTGCGTACGCGGCCGGTGAGTGCAGCAACTCCACGCCGTGGAAGTCGAGTTCGAGCGAGCGCATGAACGGGGACGCGGGCGCCATGGGGTGGACGGCCGCGCAGATGTCGTGCACCACGTCGGAGTCGAACAGCGCCTCCGTACGCAGTCCCCCGCCGAGCCGCTCGTGCGCCTCGAACACTTCGACGCGGAGCCCGGCGCGGGCCAGGGTGAGCGCGGCGGCGAGACCGTTCGGTCCCGAGCCCACGACGACGGCATCGGTCACGGGTGTCCTCGCGTTCAGTGGAAGGCCAGCCAGCCGAGGCCCAGTACGCCCACCAGGCCGGTGGCGACCGCGGCGGCGCGGCGGTCGCGGTGCAGCGCGGCCCACAGCAGCGCGCACGTGCCGAGCACGGCGCAGGTGCCGAGCGCGGCGCGCAACGGCCCGTGGCTGTAGCCGAGTTCGCCGAAGTTGTCCGCCAGCCAGGCGATCCAGCCGATCCTCATGTCTCTCCGTACGTCTCTCCGTGGCTTGCCGGGCGGCCCTGCGCGGCCCGGGTCAGGACCGGCCGCGCGGCTCGGGGGCCGCGAGGAGGGTCTGCCGGGCGAGGCGGTCGGTGGCGGCCGCGTCGCCCAGGCGGTGCAGGACGATCCAGCGCCCGTCGTCGTGCGCGGCCGCCAGGACGGACGAGCCGCGCGTCGCGCCGTTGTGCCAGCGGACGCCGGAGCCGTACTGCCAGGTCAGCGCGGGTTCGCCGAGCCGGTGTTCGACGAGGAGCCCGACCGTGGCGCGGGCCAGGGTCCGGCAGGTGGCCCAGAGCCCGCCGGCGGGCGCGATCGGCCCGGTCAGCGTCCACAGGGGCTTCGGCCTGCCCAACAGGCCGCGTGGGACGAGGCGTTGACCCTGCGGCGGCTCCGCCGTCACCGCGCCCGCCGCGAGCCCGAGCGGCCTCAGGACGTGGTCGTCCAGGAGCCGTTGGTAGGGCTGCCCGGTGACGGCGGTGAGCGCGCGCCCGAGCACGGCGTACCCGAGGTTGGAGTACTCCGCCACCCCCAGCTCGCCCGAGGCGACCCGGTCCAGCTCGCCGAGGCAGGCGTCCAGGGCGTGCGGCGTGAAGGCCGCGTACGGGTCGCCGTGCGGGCCGGCGAGGACATCGGGCAGCCGCGGCAGCCCGGAGGTGTGCTCGGCGAGGTGGCGCAGTGAGATGCCGGTGCCGCCGGGCACTTCGGCCAGGCAGTCCTCCAGCGGCGTGTCGAGCCCGACCGTGCCGTCCTGGGCCAGCCGCCCCAGGACCGTACCGGTGAACACCTTGCTGAGGGACCCGATCTCGACGAAGCGGTCCTGGTCGTGGCCGTGGCCGGTGCGGTCCTCGATGCCGGGGCCGCCCAGCAGGCACAGGGGGGTGGGCACGGTGGTGGTCGCTCCTGTCAGACATCCCATGCCGTAGCGGTGTCAAGCTGCGGTTGGGAGGGTTGCGTGGTGTGACCAGGCGGTGGCCTCGTCGTAGGGGGTACGGGTC
>NZ_JBEOYE010000054.1:0-65589 GCF_040296945.1 Streptomyces sp. NPDC001941
CTGCGGATGGACCTGGCGACCCGCGAGGTGCCCCGCCCCGGGGCCCGTCCCTCCCGCCCCCGCCCCCGGTAGCCGTGCTCCTCACCCCGCCCCGCCCCGCCGCGCCCTCCCGGCCCCACACCCCGGCACGCCCTGATGAAGCGCGCACCCCCCGGACCCCAACCGGCCCCGCGCGGCCGTGCTCCTGGCTCCGCCCCGGGGGCCCGCGCCTCCCACCCCACCCGCCGTCCCCCGCACCGGGGTCCCCGTGCCCCGCCCGTGCCGCCGACCCACCCCCATCCCCATCCCCGCCGCCCCGGCGGCCTACCGATCCCACACCCCCGGGCACCCCCACCCGCCCTGATGAAGCGCGCGCCCCCCGGACCCCAACCGGCCACGGCGGCCGAGCTCCTGGCCCCGCCCGCGCCGTGCCTCGGTGACCGTGCTCCCCGCCCGGCGCGCCCCCAGCCCGTCCCCGGCGGCCGTGCCTGCGCCCCGCCCCGGGGCCCGTGTCCCGGGGCGGTGCCTGTGCCCCGAACTGCGCCTGGCCGCCGCACTCCTGGCCCCGAACCGGCCCCGGAGCTCCCACGCCTACCCCTCTCCCCGGGCGGCCGCGCTCCTGCCCCGGCCCGCCACCCCGGCAACCGCGCCTTCCCGAACCGGCCCCGCAGCCCGTCCCTCCCACCCGCCCCCGGGGGGCCCGTGTCCCAACAGCCGTGTCTGTGCCCCGAACCGGCTCCCGGCCGCCGTGCTCCTAGACCCGGCCCGCCCGGGCCCGTCCCCCGGCCGCCACGCTCCTGGACCCGGCCCGAACAGGCTCCCGGCGGCCGTGCCCCCGGCGCACCCCGGTGACCGTGCTCCCCGCCCCCCGGGGGTGCCTGCTCCCCCGGGGGCGCGCCCTTGGGGCCCGTACGCTCCACCACCCGCCCCGCCCCGCCCCGGCCAGGCCCGGCCCGGCCCCGCCCCGCCGCGCCCTGGCCCCGGTAGCCGTGCTCCTCACCCCGGCCGCGCCCCGGCCCGCCCCGGCCCGGCCCGGCCCCGGCCCGCCCCGGCCGGGGGGCCCGGTCCCGGGGCCGGCTTGCACCGCTAGCCCTCCCACCCGGCAACCTCACCCACCACAACACCCCACCCCCCGGCACCCGCCGGAACCACACCACACAAGGGAGGACACGCCTGTGACGAACAAACGCATCGCCCTCATCACCACCGCCGTACTACTCACCGCCGCCCGCAACCGCCTCATCGCCGAACTCCGCCAGCCCGAAGACCAGCCCACCACCCACACACCCCTCGCCCCGCTCCTGATCAGCGCCACCACCGAGATCGCCGTCACCCTCGGCATCTCCGCCGCCCGCCACCACCACCACTGACCACCCCCACCCGCACCCGCACCCGTGCCCGCCCCCTGCCCAAGGGGGCGGGCACAACGCGTTCCCCAGCCAAAGGAGGGGGAGCGGAGAAGGACCCGTTCCCCAGCCAAAGGCGAAAGAGCACAGGCAGAGACGCGTTCCCCCGCCCCCTTCTCACCCCACCCCCCACCGCCCCGCCCCCGCACGCCACCACAACGCCGAGCAGCCCCACCCCCTCAACCCTGAACACCCCCACACCAGTTGACGCGCTTGGGTCCGCAAACACCAAGGTCATCCCACCCACCCCGCTCCGCCATCAAGCGAGCGGGAAGCGCCGACGCGCAGGCCATCACCCACACACCCGGAAAGGACCCCCATGACCACCCCCACACCCCCCAGACAGCCCCAACACTGCTCCGTAACCCCCCTGACGCCCACCGACCACGCCGACTACCTCACCCTGCTCGCCCTCGCCTATGAAGACTCCCAACCGCCCACCGGAGTCGAAGAAACCCTCACCCTCCCCCCGTACGGGCCCCTGAACACCCACGGCCCCGCCCTGTGCCTGACCGCCCGGCCCCGCCACACCACCAACCCCCAGCCCGCAGGCGCCCTCTTCGCCACCTACCCCCAGTGGGCCGCAACGCATCCGGTCGTCGACGGCAAGCTCCACCTCTCCCTGGCACTCGCCCGCACCGCCCTGATGATCTACGGCCTGGCCGTCGCCCCCAAACACCGCAGACAAGGCATCGCCCGCGCCCTGCTCACCGAAACAGAAACCCGCGCCCGCGCCCACGGCTACCGGATGACCACCCTCATCCACACCCCCGACCTCACCCCCTTCTACCAACACCTGGGCTACACCACCGCCCCCCGCACCATGATCGTCACCCCGTACTGCTTGATGGGACTCAAACACCCACAGCCGTACCTGACCGCGGTCAAGCCCCTCACACCCGGCGTGCAGATCCGCCACGTCCCCGGCGCCGCAGGCCCGGTCGTCACCGGCCTCCTGCCCGGCTGCGACCTGCCCGCCACAGCCCACTTCGACGGCGACCGACTCATCACCTGACCCCACCCCCGCACGCCACCGCCCCCGGGGCCCATGCCAGTTGACCCGCTTGGGTCCGCAAACACCAAGGTCATCCCACCCGCCACGCCCCCGCCCCGCTCCGCCATCAAGCAAGCGAGCGAGCGGGACGGGCTGATGCGCGGGCCATCACCCACACCCCCGGGAAGGACCCCCATGACCACCCCCACCCCCACACCCCCCAAGCAGCCCCCGCGCTGCTCCGTGACCCCCCTGGCGTCCACCGACCACGCCGACTACCTCACCCTGCTCGCCCTCACCCTCGAAAGCCCCCAACTGCACACCGGAATCAAAGACATCCTCGACCTCGCCCCGGACCGGCCCCTGAACACCCACGGCCCCGCCCTGTGCCTGACCGCCCGGCGCCGCCGCACCACCAACCCCCAGCCCGCAGGCGCCCTGTTCGCCTCCTACCCCGACTGGGCCGCAGACCATCCCACCGTCGACCGCAACCCCCACCTCTCCCTGATACTCGCCCGCACCGCCCTGATGATCTACGGCCTGGCCGTCGCCCCCAAACACCGCAGACAAGGCATCGCCCGCGCCCTGCTCACCGAAACAGAAACCCGCGCCCGCGCCCACGGCTACCGGATGACCACCCTCATCCACACCCCCGACCTCACCCCCTTCTACCAACACCTGGGCTACACCACCGCCCCCCACATCACGATCTTCACCCCCTACGGCGCCATGGGCCTCACCCAGCCATGGCCGTTCCTGACCGCGGTCAAGCCCCTCACGCCCGACGTGCAACTCCGCCACGTGCCCGGCGCGCCGGGCCCGCTCGTCACCGGCCTCCTGTCCGGCTGGGACCTGCCCGCCACCGCCCGCATCGACGGCGACCTCCTCATCACCTGACCCCACCCCCGCACGCCACCGCCCCCGGGGCCCACCCCGGGGCCCACGCCCCCCGCGCCCCGCCCCGCGCCCCGCCCCGGGTGTCCGTACCCCTCACCCCGCGCCCCCGCCTTTCGGCCCCGCGCCCCGCGCCCCGCCCCGGCCCTGTGCCCCCCGGCACCCACCCGGGGGGGCACAGGGCCGCTCCCATCCCCGGGGTGGGGGACCGTCCTTGCCCGTCTAACCACCCGCCACGCCACCCTCAACCCACCAACACCCGCCCACCACCACCGGAGCCACCCCGTGACCACCCACATGCACCGGCCCCCCACCATCACCGCCCACACCACCCCCACCCCCGCCCTCTACACCGTCACCGCCCACCTCAACATTTTCCCCCTCGCCTTCCTCGGCTACGAAGAAGGCCACCCCCTCACCCTCGCCACCCACCCCGACACCACGCCCCTGAACCTGGCCTTCCACCCCAGCACCCGCATCCACGACCACGAGACCGCCGCCGACGCCGCCTTCACCGTCGGCAACTACCAGCGCCCCGACGACACCGGCCAGGCCTGGCCCGACTCCCTGCGCTCCATCAGCGTCGGCGACGTCCTTACCGTCACCGCCCCCGACGGCACCGTCCGCCACCTCAGCGTCGACTCCTGCGGCTTCACCACCGTCCCCAAGCCCGCCACCCCCGCTCCCGGCCCGTACCCCACCAACCAGACCTGACCCGGCCCGGCTGCGGGCGCCTCCGCCTTCGCGCCCGCAGCCCCCGGCCCATCCCTGCAAGGACCCGTACGCCCCCATGCCGCCCCGCCCCCGCCCCTTCTTCCCCAACCCGTTCGCCGAACACCGCCACGACTGCCTTATCTGCACTGCCGCCGCCACCTGGGCCACCGCCGCCGAGGAAACCGCACGACGCTGCCCCGAAGGCCAACGCCTATCCACCTGGATGAACACCCGCCACATCCCCACCCGCCTGGGCCCCCGCCCGCCCTCACGCCCCCACGACACCCGCACCTACATCTGGTCGACGTGCACACGATGCGGCTGGTACGCCTGCTTCCTCGAAGACCAGCAGGCCATGGAACACACCCTGGCCATCCAGGAACACGCCCGCGACGCCTGCGCCCTGCCCGACGGGCAGCTCCCCCTGCCGACCGGCACCCCCTGACCCCCAGCCCCCTGGGGCCCCCACGCCCCGGCCGCCGCCACCCCCTCCCGGGCCGCGCCCCGCCCTCCCACAGGCGCGCCCCGCCCGCCGGCCCAACCCCAACCCCAACCCCGTGCCCGTGCCCAACCCCGGGCCGGGCCCCTACCTCCACGCAAGGAACCCACCATGACCACCCCGCCCACCCCGGAACCCGCCGCCGTCACCGTCCGCACCTGCGAACTCTTCGGCGACGACTACCACCCCGGAACCCAGCGCACCTGCACCCTCACCTTCCCCCTCGCACCCGTCCTGGCCGCCGCCGAACACGCCGCCGCCGCCGACCACCACGCCCCGAACTCCCCGACATCCAAAGCCACACCCAGCCTGTGGTGGGTCAACGACGACGGCACCTACCTCATCAGCAACGGCATCAACCCCACCCGCACCCCCGGCGACAACCCCCCGACCCCCTTCGCCCACGCCGACGGATGGGGCCCCGGCACCGACGCCTCCCCCCTCCTCGGCGGCGACGACTTCTGCGAATCCCTCGACCTGACCACCCCCGACCTCCACAACGGCCACAGCCTCCTCACCCTGCTCCGCCACGCCCACACCCACGGCGCCACCCGCTTCCACCTGAACGCCACCTTCGACGACATGCGCATGCAGCTGACCTTCCGCACCGACTAACCCACCCCCACCCAACCCCCGCCCCGCCCCCCGTCGGTGGCGGGGCATCCGCGCACCCCGCCACGCCTTGCCCCGCTAGCCCCACACACCCCGACCATGTCACCCACCAGCCCCACCAACACCCGCACGCCCGCGAGCCCGGCCACCACCGACACCCCCAGGGACCCCCATGACCAACACCGACTCCACCCCCGCCCACCCCAACAACACCCCCACCGACGCCACCGCCGACGCCGCCGCCACTCCAGGCGACACCACCGACCTCCGGCACCTGCTCACCCTGCCCGCCGACCAACGCCCCGCCTGGCTGAACGAGTTCATCGGCACCATGACCATCCCCCCGATCCCCGACACCAGCACCAACCCCCTCCTCGACGTCGTCATGGCCAACACCGCCCACACGCCGCTGGACTGCCTGCTCGCCTTCCCCCTCGACCAGGTCCTCGCCCTCGCCGAACACGCCACCGCCTGCGACCACCACCACCTCGGCTACGAGGAAACCCAGGCCAGGCCCCGCCTGTGGTGGGTCAAGAGCGACGGCACCTACCTCACCAGCAACGGCCACGCCCCCCACCCCGCCCCCACCCCCGCCCCCGCCGCCGTCCACGCCGACGGCTGGGGACCGGGCACCGACGCCCGCACCATCCTCGGCGGCGACGACTTCCGCCAATCCCTCGACCTGACCACCCCCATCAACGACGACGGCACCACCCTGCTCGACCTGCTCCGCCAAGCCACCGCCGACGGCGCCACCCGCTTCCTCCTCCAAGCCACCCTCCGCACCGACGACATGGACCTGACCTACATCACCGAATAACCCCACCACCTGACGGCCCCGCGCCCCGGACCCCCGTCCCGGCGCGAGGCCGACCCGCCCCCTTTCCCGCACCACGCCCCCACCAGCCCAACCCGCATCCCGCCCCCCGACACCCCCACCCCGCCCCGCCCCCGCCCACCCCACACACCGCCTACCGTCCCAAACAACCCGCACCACCAGACAGCACACGAGGGGGGAGCACCGTGCAACACGAGACCACCATCAACCAACTCGCCACCTACCCGGGCCTCTTCAGCACCGTCGACCACATCACCGTCCACGAGACCCACCCCGACACCGGCCTCACCGAGGAAGTCACCCTCCCCCCACCCCTCATCCGCCGCACCCAGCGCCGCGACAACACCGTCCTATGGGTCCTCACCCCACCCGGCATCCACGAACGGATCTTCGTCGCCGACCAGGCCCCCGTCACCGTCTACCTCACCCCCACCCACCCCGCCCCCCAGCCACCACCCACACCCCCGCCCCACACCCCACCCGCCCCCTGGCCCGCCCAGCACACCACCCCACCCGCCGCCCACCACCCCACCCCCCAGCCCCCCACCCCGCAGCGCACCGCCGCCCCCTGGACCAACCCCCACCCCTAACCCCCGCACCCCCCCTCACCCGGCCCCGGCCCCGCCCCACACGCGGAGCCGGGGCCGCGTCATGCCCCGGGCCGCACCACCCCCGCCGACCCCGGCACCTCCCCACCACCCCCGCCCGATAGCCCCGCCGGCCGCCCCACCGGCGCCACCACCCCCGCCCCGCCAACCTGCCGCTCCCCACCCGCCCCGCCGCCACGCCGCCCCCCACCCGGACCATCCGCCGTACCCGCCCACCCCCCACCCGGACCATCCCCAGTCCCCACCTCCACCACCGCATCACCCCGCCCGGCCGCATCCTCACGCCCCAGCCGCCGAAACTCCTCAACCCGCTTCACCCCCACCCCCAACCGCACACCACACCCAGCCACCGTCTCCCCAGCCTCACCCATCGCCAGCACCACCCGCGCCGCCGCCACCCGCGCCGCCTCCATCCGCACCCGCCCCCGCTCCCGCACCCCAGCCACCTCCGCCTCCACCTCAGCCGCCACCGCCGCCTCCTCCTCCACCGCCAACTCGAAATCCGCCACCAGCTCATCCAGCGCCGCCTCCCGACGCCGACGCTCCTCCTCCGCCTCCTCCGCCTCCCGCCGCTGCTGCGCCATCCGCTCCGCGGCCCGCGCCACCGCCGCCTCCCGACGCGCCAGCATCACAGCGTTCTTCCCCCGGCCCCTGGCCCGGCTCGACGCCATCACCAACACCTCCCGCCATCCCGCGCCCACCCCAGCGGCAGGCCGCGCCCGGCCAGTCTCAGCCGCACCCACCCCCCACGACCCCGCCCACCCAGCCACGTCCCAGGCCGTAGCACACCCGTCGCCGCGCCCGGTCCCGCTCACGGGACGAACCCCCGACCCAAGCGCGACGGGCCCCCGGGCCCAGCGGCCACCGGCGCCCACCACGAGGTGAACAGCAGACGCCCACCGGCACGCCGGTGGGTGTCGGTGATGGGGGAGGGCCGGGCCGCCGGGTGATGGCCGTCGGGTGATGGCCGCGGTGTGCGGGTGTGGTGGCAGGCCGACGCCGGAGGGCGCTTTGTTCGGTACACCTCTGGCACTTTTGACGCCTGCTGCCACGCGAGGCGCCTTTTCCCTTCCGGCGGGACGCGCGAGGAGATTGTTTTCCGGGCCCTGGCAGAGCCGTGCCCCCAGGCCCCGGCCGCGACCGCACCGGGCCGGCAGCGGTGGTCTGCTGGCACCGTGGGGATGACAGCGGCCGCGTTCACCGCCGGGCGGGAGCGCTACTACCGGCGCGACATCGCCGTCGGCGACGGTGCCCCGGGCACCGCGCTGACGGTGTCCTCCAGCGTGCCCGGGGTACCGCCCGGGCTGTGGCACGGCCAGGGCGCCCGCGCCCTGGGGCTGTCCGGGATCGTGAGCGACCTACAGATGCGGGCCCTGTTCGGGCTCGGCATGCACCCCGACGCCGCGAAGATTGCCGCCCGCGCGCTCGGCGAGGGAGCCTCGCTGAAGCAGGCCGTCAAAGCCGCCCGGCTCGGGCCGGCCGTGCCGCGCCTGGCCGAACTCTCCCCCCTCCAAGCCGAGACCGAACAGGTCCTGCAAGAGCTCACCGCGCGGCTGTGCCGCCCGCTGAGCAGGGCCGAGAAACGAGACGTACGGATGAGGTGCGCGGCCAGCGCCTTCGAGGCCGAGTACCACCGCGCCCCCGCCGACGGCGCCGAACTCGGCCGGTACCTGGCCGCCCGCAGCGGCCCGCAACGCCGCCCCGTGACCGGCTACGACCTCACCTTCTCCAGCGAGGACCTCTCCCTGCTGTTCGCGCTCGGCACCCCCGAGGTACGCCGGACCGTCCTTGAGGTCCTGGCCCAGGCCCGCACCGAGACGCTCGCCTGGATCGAACAGAACGCGCTCGCGGTGCGCACCGGCCCGGGCGGAGCGGCCCAGCAGCGGGCCCGGGCCGGGCTGCTGGCCACCGTCTACCTGCACTACGAATCCCGGGCCGGCGACCCGATGCTCCACGAGCACGTGGTCATCTCCCCGCGCGTGCAGGGCCCCGACCAGCGCTGGCGCAACCTCGACTCCCGCCTGCTGCTACGCGAGGTCGTGGCCGCCAGCGAACTGTTCAACCAGCGCGCCCTGGAACTCATCTGCACCCGACTGGGCCTTGCCACCGAAGAAGCCCACGTCACACCAGGCCAGCGGCCGGTGATGCACATCGCCGGCATCGATGAGCGGCTGCGCACCGAGTTCGCCCAGCGCTCCCACCAGGTACGCCCCATCGCCCAGGCCCTCTTCGACGCCTACCGCAGCCGACACGGCCGCCAGCCCGCACGCGCGGCCCGGACCCGCCTGCAGTGGCAGGCCGTCGTGAAGACCCGACCGCCCAAGCAGCAGGCCCGCAGTCTGGACGAACTCCTGGCCCACTGGAAGCGCCGGGCGATCACGGCCACCGACGCCACCACCGTCGACCAGCTCCTTGACACCGCCCGCGCCGCCGCCCGATCCCGGCCCGCCACCGCCGTGTTCGACCTCGACCAGGCGGCCCGGGACGTCCTGGCAGCGGTCGCCGAGCGGCGCACGACCTTCCGCCGCCGCCATGTCCTGGCCGAAGCACGCCGCTACCTGATGCGGACCCTGGCCGGGGCCACCGCCGCCCCCCTGGCCGCCGAGAAGATCACCGAACGAGTCCTGGCCCACCACGACTGCCTGGACATCACCCCGCCCGAACTCAACCCCGCCCACCCCGACCTGCAACGCGCTGACGGCACCAGCATCTACCGGCCCATCGGCTCCGCCACCTACACCACCCGCTCCCTGCTCGCCGCCGAGAACCGGCTGCTGGCCGCCGCCCGCACCCCCGTGATCCCCCCGGTCGCCCGCGCGACCTTCCACCGCGTCGCCGCCCTCAACCCCGGCCCGCTGGACGCCGGACAGCGCGCACTCGCCGCCTCCTTCGCCCTGTCCGAACAGCTCCTGCTGGCCGGACTCGGCCCCGCGGGCGCCGGAAAGACCACCGCGATGAAGCTGGTGGCCCGGGCCGCCGACGCTGCCGGCGCCCGCCTCATCCCGCTCGCCCCCTCCTCCCGCGCCGCCGAAGTCCTCGCCAGCGACCTCCAACGACGCGCCCACACCCTGCACTCCTGGCTGCACCAGCAAGACCGCGCCGCCCAAGGCAAGCCCGTCGAGCCGGACTTCAGGCTGCGCCCCGGCGACATCGTCCTGGTCGACGAGGCGGGCATGGCCGGCACCCTCCAGCTCGACCAGATCCTCACCCACGCCGCGTCCGCCGGAGCCGTCATCCGCCTGCTGGGCGATCCCCACCAGCTCGCCGCCGTCGAAGCCGGCGGAGCCCTCCGGCTCATCTCCCAGGCCAGCACCACCCGAGAACTCGACCAGCTGCACCGCTTCCGCGTCCCCGGCGAAGCCGACGCCTCCCTGGTCCTGCGCGACGGCCAGGAGCCGAGAACCGCCTTCGACTGGTACCGCGACCACGGCAGGATCGTGGCCGGCACCTACGAGGCGATGTGCGACCAGGTCTTCGACGCCTGGGCCAACGACCGCAGCCAGGGCCTGACCTCGCTGATGACCGCCGCCGACACAGCGACCGTGACCGCCCTGAACCTGCGCGCCCAAGCCCACCACATCAAGGCCGGAACCATCGACACCCGCCGGTCCGCACCCCTGCGCGCCCAGCAGCGCGCACACGAAGGCGACATCATCGTCACCCGCCTCAACCGCCGCCGCATGACCGTGCGCGGCGGACGGGACTTCGTCAAAAACGGCGACACCTGGCACGTCCAGACCATCCTCCCCGGCGGCGACATCATCGTCCGCCACACCCAGCACCACGGCCGCATCCGCCTGCCCGCCGCCTACCTGGCCGCCCAGGGCGAACTGGGCTACGCCTCCACCATCCACCGCGCCCAGGGCCTGACCGTGGACACCTCACACGCCCTGGCCTCCGCCCGCTCCCACCGCGAGGGCGTCTACGTCCAGCTCACCCGCGGCGCCCGCACCAACCGGCTCTACCTCGCCATCGAAGCCGGCGACCGCCTCGACGACGTCCTCGCCTCCATCGCCGCCCGGCGCCGCGCCCAGCTCTCGGCCACCGAGACCATCGCCGCCCTGTACAACGAGATCGCTGCGCCGGGCCAGCTCTCCGCGGAGTTCGCCGACGTCGCCCAGCGTGCCACCACCGCCCGCCTGACCGGCCTGCTCGAACACGTCCTGGGCGCCGACCGGGCCGCCATGTTCATGGCCGCCGACGCCTACCCCGCCCTGACCCGCGCCCTGCACGACGCCGAGCGCGCCGGCTTCGACCTGCCCCGCCTGCTCAACACCACCGTGCCCCGGCGCGGCTTCGGCGACGCCGACGACCCCGCCGCCGTACTGACCTGGCGCCTGCGCGGACGCCTCAAAGATGCCACCGACGCCCAACAGATCGACCGCACCCGCCCGCTCGCCCACCTCACCCTGACCCAGCTGACCACCCTCACCACCCTCGCAACCGCCCACCAGGCCGCCGCCCGTCAGGCGCTCACCGCCGCCGACGCAGCCTTCACCCACCTGCCCGCCCCCCTCACCACCCGCGACGGCCACACCCACCCCGCCTGGGACCAGCGCCCCCTGGGCGAACTCACCCGCCACGCACTCGCCGCCCAACTCGCCGCCACCCGCGCCCAGATCCGACACGCCCAGCACGACGGGACCACGCTCTCGCCCGCCGCACGACAAGCCATCGCCCACCTCACCCGCGAGTCCCGGCTACGCCGCGCCCTGCACTGGCGCGACACAGCCCGCGAGGACTACCAGCGCGAACAGGCCGCCACCCCCAGCACCTCCACCACCACGATCCGCGCCGCCCTCACCGCCCGCCGCACCGCCACCGCCCGCCGCCAGCACTCCGCCCGCACCGTCCTGGCCCGCGCCAACACCGTCCTGGACAAGATCCACGCCGAACGCCGCCTACGCGACCGCCTGCCCGACCACCCCCCGCACCGCCCCAACCACGCCGCCACGATCCCCGACTGGGTCGCCGACTCCCACGCCCTGCTCCACCCCGACACCCCCGCCCACTGGGCCAGACACCTCGCCGAACGCCACCGCATCCTGGCCCGCGCACTCGCCGACCGCGGCCACACCCTGGCCAACACCCCGCCCCCCTGGGCCCACCCGCTGGGCACCCCACCGCCCACCACCGCCCCCCGACGCCGCCACGCCTGGGCCACCACCGCAGCCCTGGTCGAACTCTGGCGCACCCGCCACGCCATCACCGCCACCCCCGGCCTGGGCCCCCGCCCCGCCGACCCCGGCGACGCGGCAGCCTGGGACGACCTGGACGCCCGCATCCGCGCCCTGACCGGACAACGCCGCCCCACACCCCAAGCACCACCCGACACCCCCGCATCCGTCCTGCTCGCCACAGCCCAAAGCCACCTCGACTCCCCGCCACCCGGCACCCCGCTACCCGACCACCCGGCCCTGCGCGACCCCCTCGGCGCCCTCCCGCCCTCCTACAGCGCCCTGCACGCACGCCGCGCCCGCCACGCCCTGGCCGCCGTCCTCACCGGCAACCCGCTGCCCGAACCATGGATGGAAGAGATCACCGCCCCCGGCGAGGACGACGAAGACGAACAGCGCACCTACACCCGCCTGCTGACCGCCCTGAGCGACTACCGGCGCCGCTACCACCGCGCGGGCGTCGACGTACTGGGCCCGCGCCCGCCCGGCCTGGACGGCGAAGAATGGGACCACCTCACCGACGCCATCGACCTCTACACCCACGCCCGCGTCGCCAGCCGCCTCGAGCAGATACGCGCCCGCACCACCACCCAGCGCGCCGCCCTGCTCCCACCGACCTCACCGCTCAACCCACAACCCCCGACCAGCACCAGCCGCCCCGGCACCACGCCCCCCACCCGCTGAACCAGGCCCGCGGACCCCACCCCAAGCCCTACCCGACCCCACCACCCGCAGAGCCAGCCCACCTCACAGGAACGCCGGCGTCTCGACATCGGCGGCCCGGTGAACACGAGGACAGCGTGATGCCCCGCATGACGTTCCGGATGAAGGCGGCCAACCTGGCGGCCACGCAGCCCGATGCGATTACGCAAAAGCCGGACGAGGAGCACGACGACGACCATGCGCTCATCCGGCCCTGGGACCTCACACGCTCTGCACAGCAGCTCGACGGGGCCGCGCGGGCACGGAGCCGACATACGGGCAGAAGCTGATGCGGAAACCCGGAAAGGGCCACCCGCGCGTGCACGGGACCGACGCCGGTCCAGTCGGAGGGGTCGATACAGACCAGGGGCCACCCGCGCTTGCACGGGACCGACTTGCCCGAGCGGCTCTTGCCGACGACGTTGACGGGGCCACCCGCGCGTGCACGGGACCGACCGGGCGCGGGCTGCGTCGCTGCGCAGGGTCTCGGGGCCACCCGCGCGTGCACGGGACCGACCCCGCCTGTGCGGGCTGTCTCAGCATGGAGACGGGGCCACCCGCGCGTGCACGGGACCGACTTGAAGACGTCCAGGCGGGTGGTCCCGCCGTAGGGGCCACCCGCGCGTGCACGGGACCGACGCCCCTTCTCACCTCAGTCGGTGGTATCGGACGGGGCCACCCGCGCGTGCACGGGACCGACTGCTCGGTGACGGAGAGCAGGTAATCCACACCGGGGCCACCCGCGCGTGCACGGGACCGACTTCGCCGACGTCTCGCCGGGCGTGATGGTGAGGGGGCCACCCGCGCGTGCACGGGACCGACAAGCCGGCCCGCCCCGAGCCGGACTACCGGACGGGGCCACCCGCGCGTGCACGGGACCGACCAGGCCGTGACGTGGTCTTTTCAGCGCGCTAAGCTCACTTTTTACTTGTCTTTGCCGTGCCCTGGTCGGGGCGCGGTAGGGGGGTGCGCGCTGAGCGTGGGTGGCCGAAGGGTTGCCCCTCCGGAATTTGAACCGGCGTGGGCCGGTCCTTCCCGCTTCTACGAACGCTGCCCTTGGCCCTCGCGGACTTCGGGACTTCTGCCTTCTCGACGGGCGTTTTACGTCTCCCTGGCACGAAGGCCTTCCCACAGGCGACGGTTGTCTCTCGCTCGATGTTGAGAGCGGCGTTGATGTCGCGGTCCATACTCAGACCGCATTCGGTGCAGTTGAACACCCGGTCGCCACGCCGAAGGCTTGGGTTTCGCCATCCACAGTGCGAGCAGGTCTTGCTGGAGGGCCACCAGCGGTCCAGGACCAGGATCTGGGAGCCGTACCAGGAAGCTTTGTAGGTGATCTGGCGTCGCAGTTCACCGAAGGAGGCGTCGAGGATCGCGCGGTTCAGGGCTGCCTTCTGGCGGACCTGGCGTCCGGGGTTGTCGACGGTGCCTCGCGCGGACGCGGTCATGCCGCGTACGTGCAGGTTCTCCACGCAGACCATCGCGTGCGCGGTGGTCAGGCGTTTGGTCAGGGTGTGCAGGGAGGTCGCGCGGCGCTCGGCGATCAGATGCTGGATCCGGCCGATGCGGCGGGCGGCCTTGGTACGCCGGTTGGAGCCCTTGGTGGTGCGAGCGAACGCGCGTTGGGCCTTGGTGAGACGCTTGCGCTCACGGTCGGCGTGGCGCGGGTTCGCGACCAGCTGCGAGGGGGGATGGTCCTTGTCCAGGGCCAGGGGCTTGGACAGGCCGGCCAGGGTCCGGACGCCGAGGTCGACGCCGATGCTGCCGCGTGTGCGCTGGGCGCGGGAAGGCTTGTCCGGGATCTGCTGCTGGACTTCGCACAGGACGGAGGCGTACCAGCGGTGTCCGGAACGGGAGATCGTGACGGAGCTAACTACCGCCTGGCCGCGCTGGATGAGTCTGGTCATTCGTTTGTTGGACTGGTGCAGGCGGATGGATCCGAGCTTGGGGATGCGCAGGCGGCGGTAGCCGTCGGGGCGGATCTCGGGGGCCTTCTTGTTGTGGCACAGCTTGAACGCCTCGCGGGCGGTGTGCTTGCGCTTGAAGCGGGGGAAGCCCATCTTCTGGCCGGCGCGCTGGCCGGTCTGCGAGGAGCGCCAGTTGCTCCAAGCGGCGTCGGCGTGCTGGAACCCGGACTGGAAGACCCGCGCGCTGATCTCTGCGTGAAAGGGACAGGGGCGCCGCGGACCGATGAAGCCTTCGGGTTCCGGCGGGGTGTGCCTGGTCGGCTTGATGGCGTTGAGGTCCTTTTGGACCTGGAAGGCACCGGGCACCTGGCGCTTGATCTGCTTGCGGGCCGTCTTCACGTCCATGCCCTGGGCGACGAGGACGTCGACTGCGGCGCGCCACGCCTTGTCGGCAGCCACCTTCATGGCGAGGGCGTGGTTGAACGCCCAGCGGGCGGCCCCTGCGTGCCGTTGAAGGTCGGCGAGCTGGGCGGCGTTGGGGTCGAGGGCGTAGCGGTAGGCCCGCAGGACGGTCGTCGTGGGCATGGCTTACTCCTCTCCCCAGGTTGAGGCATGGGTCCGCCGGCCGCTGCGTTTGGTGACCAGCCCGATCGCTTGGGGAGAGGATGTTCGTAAGTCGATCTGGGGTACGGAATCTGTGGGGAGTGTCGCTCAAGGTTCAGCAAGTCGGCGCAGAAGTAGGACAATCGGCCCTCAGCCCTCGGGCTGGCGGGAGCCAGGACCGGCGCGGCCCCCCATCACAGCACCCGCCACTGACAGTGCGCCGCGAACGGGTGAGAGGTGCTCTCCCGCGGGGAGCCAGCTCGTGGGGCGGGCGGGGCGACGGACACACGTTCCCGGCATTCGCTCCGGCTGCCCGGCTGCGTCTCGGGGCGGGTCTGCAGGCCCGCCCCCTTGTGCGGTATCGCCCCTGCGTGAGCGCTCGCGTTCCCAGGCGACGGCTCAACGGGCAGCCGCTCGTGGCCTGTAACAAATGGACCTGGCCGCAAGACTGTTGCCACTACGGTCATCGCCATGACCTACGCGTTCGGAGACAACCCCCTGTGCCTGAAGCGAGCGCGAAAGATCACGCCGATCCTCCTTCAAAGAGCAGAAGAGGTCTATTCCTCCAGCCCGCAGGTGCTGCTGGAGGACCAGGACGTGGCCCACCAGCTGCTGGGCTGGTGGCGGTTTGCAAACCGGACAGCGGATCTGCTCACGCAGGCCTACGACGCCGGCTTCAATGTGGAGGCCGCCGGCCTCATGCGGAACCTCATCGAACACGCGCACTTCATGGACTGGTTGGCGGAGCACCAGACCGCTGGCCTGCGCGCGATGGAGGAGGCCGAGTGGACCCGCCGCAAGAAAATGATCAACAACTTCAAGGAGATCGACTGGCCCATTCCGGCTGGCATCGAGGTGGGCGAGAAGCCGACGTTCGACTTCGCGGACGAGGCAGAGCAGGCAGCTCACTCAACCCTCGTCGGACAGGCCTCCACAGTGGCCAACCTCGTGGCGGCCCGGGGTATCAGGAACCTCTATCCCGTGTACCGGTACCTGTCTTCGTACGCGCACGCGTCGACGCAGTCGGCAGAGCCGTTCGTCGAACGGGGCCCGGGCAAGGCGCCCGCCCTCCATCTTGCGGGGACCGTGGCGGTCACGGAATCGCGCGTGTGGATTCCCGTGTGCCTCTACCTGGCTGGGTCGACTGTCAGCCAGTTCCTTCAGGGGAATCCGATGCGCGCGACGCTGGAGAAAGCTGCATGGGACCTGGGCTTCGGCGAGATCGTGGCCGAGCGGATTCGCCTGGAGTCCGGGAACCGGCAGCCCGGCTCATCTTCCTGACACCGGCGAGAGCGCGCCTTGCGCGGGCTCGCGTTCCGCCCCACGGGACGCTCCGGGGGCTCGTTGCCTTCCTCTTCCCGCCGGACGGACCCGGCAGGGCCGCTTGGCCAGTTGAGCTCACCGGCACGGGCAGGCTGCTGTCAGCTGCCGTCCACAAGATGCGCGGCGTCCCACTGCCGAGCAGAAGGTGTCCCCTCGATGAGCGAGCAGCCCACTCTTGTCTTCGATGGCTTTCCCGCCTGGCTGGCTGAGCAAGGTGAGGAGGCGTACGCCCTGGTGTGGGTGGCCGGGGCGGGTGAGCCGGCCGGCTTCGCCAAGACCGAGGTGCCCCGGGCGGGGGAGAGCGGGATCGCGCGGCCCGGCGCCGACCTCACCCGTATCCGGCAGGAGGACCTCACCCGCGGCCGGGCCGCGACGCTGCGCCGCTGGCTCGAGCTGGACGAGGGCACCCGGCCTCTGGCCATCCTCAGCAGCGAGCGGGGTGTCCTGCGCGAGCACACGCCTGGTGAGCTCGCTGCCGCGCTGATGCGCGACCTGACCGGTGACGAGGCCCGGCTCGGCGAGCAGCTGGCCGGCTGGTTCTCCCGCAGGAACGCCCTGGCCCCGCAGGGACTCGAGGACGGGTGGATCGCCGCGGCCGCCGCCTGGACCTGTCACATGCGCCTGCTGGGCGGCTACCCCCCGCCCTCGGTCCTGGCCGCGAGCCTGCAGCGTGCGGGGGAACTGGACTCATCCGCGGGGGACTTGGTGGTCAGTACCGGCGTGAAGGTCGGCGGCATCCTGGACCGGCTGGAGCGCGCCTACCGTACGCGCAGCGAGCTGGTCGAGGACTGGCACGCGGTCGAGCCGCTGGCCGCCGAGGTCCCAGCGCTCGCGCCGGTGGCCGACTGGCTGCTCGACCAGGTCGCCCTGCGCGATGCGGCCGCCCAGCAGCTGCGGGCGGTCCTGGAACCCGACCTCACCGACTACCTGCGCGACCGGCACGCCGGCAGTGCCCCCGCGCACAGCGCCCCGGACCTCGATGCGCCGCGCGCCGGACACCTGGCCCAGGCCCGTGAGACGGTGCGCGCCTACACGGCCGCCGCGTACTCGGGGCGCGAGAGCGACGCGCGGCAGCTCCTCGACGCTTTCCCCGTACCGGGCCGCAGCCTGTCCGTCAGCGGCCCGGCCGCCGCCTGGCGGGAGCACTCGGCCACCGCCGCCGACGCGGTGGAGGACCTCGCCGCGCAGCGCGCCGCCGCCGCAGCGGAGACGAGCACCGACTACTTCGCCGACCCGGAACTGCTGCACGCCGCCGCCTCCTACCTGGCCGCGCGCGAGGGCCAGCTGCACCTGGTGCACGATGCGCTGGGCCGCCTCGTCTTCCCCGCGCCCCTCCCGCGCGACCTGCCCGAGGCCCTCACGCCGGTCGCCGCGGCGCAGAGCGAGCGCCGCGTCATCGAAGCCTTCGGCACGGTGCGGCGCGCCGGGCAGGCAGTGGACGGCCAGCTCACCTACCAGAGCCAGCGGCCCCTTTGCGGGCGCCGGCACGACACCGCGGACACCGAGAGCGGCCTGCTCACCCGTGCCCACGACGCCCTGGAGCGCATCGGTGCGGCCGGGGCGCCGCTGGACGAGGAGGACATCCGTGCCCGCCTGCGGGAGGCCATGGCCCGCCCCGCCGTCCCGGCCGCCACCACCCCGCGAGCGCTCACCGGCCACCCCCAGGCCCCCGACCACGGCCGGTCCGCCGGACCTCACACAACCACCCCCGGGGCGGCCCGCTGAGCTGGATCCCGCGAACCCGGCTCGCATCCTTGACCGTAGGCCGAACTGGCATGATCCCAGGATGACGTCGACGATCTGCGATTCCTGGACGCGTATCGAGGAGTGGCTTGGCCGGCACGCGCCTCGTACGTTCGCCGCGCTGGGCCCGCCCGCCGAGCGCTCGGCGATCACCGCGGCCGAGCAGAGGATCGGGCAGCCGTTTCCCGAGCCGTTGGTGGAGTCCTTGCTGCGGCACGACGGGATGGGCCACTACGACCTGCTGCCGCCGTTGTGGTCGCTGCTCGACGTGGAGGGGATCACCCGCGCCTGGCAGATACGCATGAACATCATCGGCGCAGCAGATGAGCCGGAAGCCGACGACGATGATCCGGAAGGGGAGTACGGGCCGTGGTGGCACGGGCAGTGGATCCCCTTCGCCTTCGACGGCGCGGGCGACTACCTCATCCTGGACCAGCGCCCTCACCGCCTGCGGGGACGGATCGGCCATGCCGATCATGAGACCGGGTGCTCGTTTCGCCGCCACCCCATGTGGGCGTCGCTCCCGGCTCTGCTGGAGGCGACGGCCGGCGCGCTGGAGAGGGGCACCGCGGTGGACGGTTACCTGCCCGGGGCAGTCAACGAGGGCGAGCTGGGCTGGGAGTTCTAGCCTCTAGGCCCCCGCGCCGGGGGCCGGGGGCCGGGGGAAGGCGGCGGTGTCCGGGGCCGGTTCACCGGCGGATCCTGACCGGCTCGTGCGCTGTCCGCCGTGCGCGGCCGCGACCCGGGTTACCCCCGGCGCGACGTCTTCGCGCTCATGCGGCTGTCTGGCGGGCGGCGCGCAGATCGGCGGCGAGTTCGTCGACGGCGGTGTGGGTGAGCGGCCCGGCGGTGGTGATCCGCGCCCGGTCGCCGCGGCAGTACAGGTCCCACTTGTCGGCCACCCACGGGGCGGGACGTTCGAAGGTGACCGCCAGCGAGCCGGGAAGGTGCTGCGGTGCTGCTCCGGCGGCCTCGAACCGGGTGAGCGCGTAGGCGGCCGTGTCCTGGCTGCGGGCCACCAGGGCGGCCACTCCGGCCCGGCCCAGGCAGCGCAGCCTGCTCCACAGCAGCAGGGTGCCCAGCGCGCTGGGGCAGGCGGCCGTTGGCGGGCCGGGCGCGGGATCGGGGAGGTGCGCGGACGGCTGGTCTGGCACGCGCCGTACCAGCGAGATGCCTGCCGGCAGGGGCAGCCCGAGCAGGGGGTGGCCGGACAGGGTGAGGGAGTGGGCGCCGTGCGCGAGGGACCAGGGCACCGCCAGGTCGGTGTGCGCGGCCGCGAGTCCGCCCGCGGCGGCGTCGACATGGATGTGCACGGGACCGGATCCGGCCGCCGCGGCGCGCAGTTGCGTGATGTCGTCGCTGGCGCCGTTCAGGGGCGTGCCGCAGGTGGCCAGCACCAGTGCTCCGGCCCCGCGGCGTAGCCGGGTCTGCTGCCGCAGCGCGTCCGGGTCCATCGTGCCGTCCCCGCGCGCGGGGATCCGGATGGTGTTCATCCCCAGCAGCTCGCAGGCCCGCACGGAGTGATCATGGGCGTGCTCGCTGACGTACACGCTCGGCTCGGGCAGTCTGCGGCGGGCCAGGGCGAGGCCGTGCAGGAGTGCCTCGCCCGCCGTGGCCGTCACCTGGCCGTGGACTTCGCCCAGGGCCGCCCCGGCGAGCGCGCCGCAGTAGGTGAGCACCGCGTGCTCGTAGCCGCCGACGGCGTCGTCGAGGCGGGTGCGGCCGTAGGGGCCGGCCGCCTGGTGGGTGAACAGGGCGAGCAGCGGCGCCAGTTCGGCCGTGACCTGTTCGAGGTGGCGGCCCGGGAGTACCGCTGCGGGCTGTTCCTGGGGGGCCAGGGCGTGGTGCAGCTGGTGCAGCGCGCGCGTGTCCGCCGCGGGCCGGGACGGTGCAAGGCCGATGGCCAGATGCTGGCCGCTCGTGGGGGGCGGGGTGGGGCGGGGACTCACGTCATCGGCTCCCTGGGAGGGTGTCCGGGACACAGTGCCCGTCCATCTACTCCCGTTTGCCGCCGTTGCGGGCCGCCGGGGCGGCGGGCACTTCGCGGGGCGGGAGAAGAGGCCGCGCCACTTTGCTGGGCCTCCCGCCTCGCGGACCACGCCTTCGTGCCGGGCGGGGCGGGGCAGGTCGCCCCCGCGCGCCGGGCCGGGGCCCGCCCGTAGCGCCTGCGGCCGGTCCGCGCCCCGGCCACCACGGGTGCCCGCATGCCGCGTTGCGGCCGCCGCGCGCCGCCTGTCCGGGCCTCCTGGCCGGCCGCCGGTGGTGTACCTGGGGTGGTCCGGGCCCGGGCGGGACCACCTCGCGTGACGGAACGGTCCCGCTGATCGCCGGGCCAGGGGCCGGGAGGAGGCGGCGCGGCTGTCCGCGTCAGCGGACGGGTCGTTGAGCGCGGCTGGCGGGGCCTGCTGGGCTTCGGGCCACGCGGCCTGACTCCTCCCTCGCCGCCGGCGCCGTCCGTGCGCCGCCCGCTTCCCGGCCCGCGGCGCACGGACGGCCGCCCCCGTTGTGCACACGACGCTCCCCACCCAGAGGCAGGCAGGCGATGGCCCACGCGCAAGTCCGCGACGTCCCCCGCACCACCCTGACGCCGCTTGACGGACCGCAGCTGCTGCCCCTGCCCGCCACGGCCGGCAGCCTGGCACCCCCGCGCACCCCGCCGGACTTCCGCGCCGTGCTGCGCCACCGCTACTGCGCCCGTCTGCTGATGGCCTCGGTGACCGGCCGCCTGTCGCTGGGCATGGTGCCCCTCGCGCTGGTCCTGGCGGCCCAGGCGGACGGCCACTCCCTGGCGCGCGCCAGCCTGCTGGCCGCGCTCTACGGCATCGCCCCGGCGCTCGGCCTGCCGCTGCTGGGGCGGCTGGCCGACCGCCGGGGCCTGCCGCTGCCCTGCGCGGCGGGGGCGGGCCTGGTCGCTGTCGCGCTGGGCACCCTGGCCGTGGCGGGCACCACGGCCCTGCCGCTGGCGGTGGTGTGTGCCGTGCTGGCCGGGGCCGGATGCCCGCCGCTGGAGGGCGGGCTGCGGTCGCTGTGGCCCGCGGTCCTGCCGGACGCCGCGCACGTACGGACCGCCTGCACCCTGGACGCCTGCGCCCAGGAGATCGTCTACGTCACCGGCCCCGCCCTGGCCATCGCGGTGGCCACCGTCTTCTCCCCGGCCGCCGCGCTCGCCCTGGCCGCCGCCGTCACGGTGGCCGGGGCGTGGAGCTTTGCCACCTGCCCGCCGGCCGGTGCCTGGCGGGCCGCACCGCGCCGCCGCGATCAGCTGGGCGTGCTGCGCCCGCCCGCCATGCGGCCCCTGCTGGGCGCGCTGGTCTTCCTCGGCGCCACGATCGGCGCTCTCGACGTCGCGGGGATCGCGCTGGCCGCCAGCCAGGACGCCTCCTGGCTGGCGGGCGCGCTGCCCGCGGCGTTCTCCGCCGCCGGTCTGCTCGGCGGCGTCGTCTTCGCCCGCCTGCAGCCCGCCAGCGCCCCGCGCCCAAGGCAGCTGCTCCTGCTCGGCGCCGTGTACGCGGCCTGCTGGCTGCCGCTGCTCGCCCCGCTGCCCGCCGTCGCGGTCCTCGCCCTGGCGCTGCTGCCGGGCGCGGTGTTCGTGCCTCTGCTCACCGTCGCGTCCCTGAAGGTCACCGCGCTGGCCCCGCCGGGCACCTCCACCGAGGCGGTCGGCTGGATGTCCGGCGCCATCCGGCTCGGCCTGGCGGGCGGCACCGCGCTGGCCGGGCCGCTGGGCGGCCACCTCGCCCTCCCGCTGGCCGCCGCCGCGGGCTGCGCCCTGCTGCTGTACGCCTGCAGCCGGGCCCAGCCCGCGCCGCGCCTGGTGTGAGCCAGGACACCCTGGTCCCGCCCGGCGGTAGGGCAGCAGCGGTCACCGTGCCGGGGCCTGGCACGCGGCGGCGGCCTGCCGGTCACAGGGGCGCTGACGGCTGAAGGCTCGCTGGCATCTGGACCACCTACCTTCCTGGGGAAGCCACATGCCCGCGTTGAAGCGCACCGCTCTGTCCCTGGCGGCCGCCGCCGCTGTGACCGCCGCCACCCTGGCCACCGCGCCCACGGCGTCGGCCGCCGGCTACCGGTGCACCACCAGCAGCGCCTCCGTCGACAACCCCGCCTACAACGGGCCCTGGCCGGACAACTACGACTTCGACGTGTCGCTGTGCGCGATGCGCTCGGGCGGCTACATCTACGCCTACGCCACGGTGACGTTCGACGGGCCCGTCTCCTACGTCAACCAGAGCGACATCCTGGACGGCGGCCGCTTCCGCCTGGAGATCAAGAAGTCGGTGTCCGGGACCGATCCGGTCGTGCGGGCGGCGGCCTACACCGGCCTGGAGTACCGCCTGGAGCACGGCAACACCTGGGGCAACGGCTCCTGGCGGACGGGGACGCTCACCTACAAGGCGGGCTCGGGCCGCTACCTGGCCGACGGCGCGATCCAGCTGGACTGGAACAACGACGGCCGCGGCTACCGCTCCACCAACTTCTCCGCCTCTCCCACCGTGTAGTGCCCTGCCCGGGGCGCCCGGAGCCAAAAAGCGCCCGCACGCGCGGCCATGGCCGCGGCCGGATCGCCCGCCTCGGGGGCGGCACACCCGGTCCGCGGCGCGGACCGGGTGTGCCCGGTTGCGCCGGGTGTTCTCCCGCGCCCGCGACCGGGCCGCCAACTCGTCTCCCACGCCACGGGAGGAGCGCAGTTCGCCCCGGTTCGCACCTGGTGGGGGAGGGGCGCTGCTGCTGAGATCTGCGTGTTCCACCGATGAGTTGCTGTCCTTCGTCGTCTTCTTCGAGGAGTTGCGTGATGACCCACCGCCCGTGCATGACCCGGCCCTGTGCCCAGCTGCAGTGGCAGGCCGCGCGCCCGTGCCGTGTCTCGCGGCCGTCTCTGGCGGCCCGACCGGACCAGGAGCGCCCCGAGCTGCCGTAGCCCCCGCGCCGGTCCTGCCCCGGCGCCCGCCCGGACCCTGCTTTCTCCACCAGGTCCGGGCGGGCGCCGGCGTCGTCGGCCCCGTAACCGCCCCGCGATCCAAGGGAGTCCACCCCCGCATGCACGCATCCTTTGTCCGCCCGCCGCTGCGCCTGGCCGCCATCGCCCTGGCCGCCGCGGCGGCGGGCACGCTGGCCGCCCCGCCCGCGCAGGCCGCCTCCCACGCCGTACACGCTCACGACCGGTTCGGCCCGGGCTGGGCGATCCCGGACAGTGACAACAACCCCGGCGCCTCCCACATCGGCGCCTACGGGCCGCCGGGCATGAGCGTGTACGGCGCGTGGGAGACGTACTGCGCGGATCCTCAGGCGCGCGGGCCCCAGGAGGCGGGCGGCTATACGGGGCCGGCGGCGGTGGAGCACTGGACGTCCTCGGTCACCGGGCGGCCCGTTCCCGACGCCCATCTCGCCTACGCCTCCTACGTGGTGGGCAAGTACGGCCAGACCCGCGATGCCGCGCAGGCCAGCGCGGTGGATGCGGTGGTGTACGAGTGGCTGGCCGGCGGCAGTTACGGCATCGACGGCTCCCGGGGCAGACAGCGGCTGGCCTACCCCCAGGTCGATGCGTCGGTGCGGGCCAGGGCGCTCGGGTACCTGGCCGAGGCCAAGGCCTACGCGGGCCCTTACCGGATGACCCTCACTCCGCGGGTCACCCAGAGCCCGGCGGGAAAGAAGGTCGCGGTCACCGTCGCGCTCACCGCCCGGCTCTCGGGCGCCAAGGTGCCCGGTATCGAGGTCTCGCTGGCCGAGGCGGGCGCCGGCGGGGAGCGGGGCAGGGTCACCACCGGCGCGGACGGCCAGGCCGTCTGGGAGTTCACCCCCGAGACCAAGGGCACCGCCACGGTGCGGGCCACGGCCACCCACCTGCCCGGCTCCCAGCTGAAGGTCCTCACCCCCCGCGACAGCAGGGCCCAGCGGATGCTGCTGGCCGGGGACACCACCACCGCGAGCGCGCAGGCCGCCGTCACCGTCACCCCCGCCCCCGGCGGCGTGAGCATCCACAAGAAGGACCCGGGCGGCGCGGTGCTGGCCGGTGCCGCCTTCCAGCTGATCGACCGCTTTGGCCGCATCGCCGCCGAGGGCCGCACCAACAGCGCGGGCGTCCTGGTCTTCGACGGCCTCGCACCGGGCACCTACCGGCTGCGCGAGACCGACACCGGCAGCCCCCTGCACGAGCGGGTGCCCGACCAGGACCTCACCATCACCGAGGGCCAGCCGGCAGCCGCCCACCCGGTCACCGTCATCGACCCGTTCAAGTCGGGCGACCTGCTGGTGAAGAAGACCGACAAGGCGACGGGCAAGGCGCTGGCGGGGGCGGTCATCACGATCAGCGCCGACACCGTCGACGCCCGCGGGACGCACACCCCGGGCCGGCAGGTCGCCCGGCTGACCACCGGCAAGGACGGCACCGCCCGGCTCCGCCTCGACGTGAGGCGCCGGAGCGGCTCGGTGTACTGGGCGAGCGAGACGAGCGCGCCGGAGGGCTACCGGGCCGACGCCCCGGCCCGACGTTTCACCGCCGCGCCCGGCGCCCGCAGCATCCTCACCTTCGCCGACTCCCCGCTCCCCGCCAGCCCGCCGCCGCCCGCCACACCGCCGCCGCCCGCCCCCCGCCAGATGCCGCCGGCGCCGTCCGCGCAGCTCGCCCACACCGGGGCGCCCGCCAGCATCTGGCTCCTCGGCGCGGTCGGCGTGCTGGTGGCGGCCGGGGGCGTCGCGGTATGGGCCGGAGCCCGCCGACGCCGCCCGCGCCAGACACCCCAACACCCGTGACCGGGCCCGCCCGCGCACAGACGGCGGTGCGGCCGGTGCGCAGATGCCGCGCTGCCACCGCACCGCGCGGGCGATGACCCGGCGCCACACGCGAGAGCGGGAAAGGGGGCCACGCCCATGGACACACCGACCAGCCCCGGGCCCGCCCCCGGTGGCCCGCCGCGGGCACGGGCCTTCACCCAGGACACCGCACAGGTCCTGGCGCTCGACAAGACCACCGGCACACTGCGCTACCTGCCCGCAGGCGAGGGCAACGGCGAGACGGAAGCGGGGGTGACCTGGCGCTCCCTCATCGCACGGGGCATGCTGCTGTGCCCGATGCCCGGCTGCGGTGCACCCTTTGGCCGGGTCGTCGCCGGGGGAGCGCGGCGCCATCACTTCGCCCACCGCCCCGGGACCGCCGACCACGACCACGGCACGGGCCCGGAGACGTTGTGGCACCTGAACGCCAAGGACGTGCTGCACCGCTGGGCGGCCACCTGTCCGCAACTCGCGGGCTGGACACTGCACCTGGACGACACCCGCGTGCTCTGCCAGGACGACTGGCGGCGCCCCGACGTGCTCGCCGTCTCACCCGACGGGGCCAGGGTGGCCTTCGAGGCCCAGTACTCGGAGCTGACCGGCACCGCGTGGAAGGCCCGCCACGACTTCTACGCCAGGGCCAAGGTGGCCGACATCTGGCTGCTGGCCCATCACGGCCCGCAGTGGCGGCCCGCCACCCCCCGTCAACTACGGCGCGAGGAGCTCGCGCTGCACGAGTCCGCCTGGGTGGCGGCCATCCAGCTCAGCGGCCTGCACCAGACCATGCTGCGCCACGGCGTGACCCCACTGTGGCTGGACCCGAGCACGCAGATGATCGGCACCGCCACGACCCGGATCCGCTCCCGGCACACACGCGCGCGCCTGGAGGAGGACGCCGCCTACACCCTGCCGCCCGGCAGGGCCTTTCCCGCCTGCCATCTCGCCGCCGATCCGCTGGAGCAGTGCGTGGTGGACCTGGCCGCCGGGCAACTGCTCACGCCCGCCGGGCGCGTACACCACAGGGATCGAGAAAGGTTCGAAGCCGGCGAGAAGGCCGCCCTAGAGCGCGCGGCGCTCCTGCAGGCCCGGCGAGACGCCGAACACAAGGCCCGGACGCTGCGCAGGCGCGCAGCCGAGCAGGACAAACGCCGGGCGAGCGCCGCGCGGGCCGCCGAGGAACAACAGGCGCAGCAACGGCGCGAGCAAGAGCAGCGCCAACGGCGCGAGCAGGAAGAAGCGCAAGAACGTGCCGCGGCCGAGGCCCGGCAGAAGCTGCCACTGGTACGACAGTTCCCGCCCGTCTTCGAGCACGAGACGCCCGCGCCGGCGCGTCGGCCGTGGTGGAAGCCGTGGCGGCGCCGGGCCTGACCGCACCCGGCAGGCGGCGCAGCAGATTCCTCGCTGCGGTACTGCCCCGCACCGCAGCGGACGTGGCCTGCGTCCTAGGCTCGGTGGCGTCGCTGAGCGGCGACGGGGGAGGAACGGCGTGAGCAAGACCAGGGCCTACTGGCACGAGGACGCGGCCTGCCGGGGGATGGACCCGGAAGAGCTGTTCGGGGACACCACGGGCCAGAAGCGGGCCACGGCGGTGTGCAGGGGCTGTGCGGTGCGCATCGAGTGCCTCGCGGAAGCCCTCGACCACGGGCTCGAATGGGGCGTGTGGGGCGGCATGACCGAGCGCGAACGCCGGGCGCTGCTGCGCCGCAGGCCCCACGTCGCCTCCTGGCGGCAGCTCCTGACCGCCCCTGCGCCGCCGGGCGGCCCGCGGCCTTCCCGAGACTGAGCCGGCGGGCCCTCAGGCCCCCTTTCCTGCGCCCGGACCCTCCTTCAGCCCCTGATCCTGGCCCGGTAAAACCGCAGGTCACAGGCCTCACGGGGCGGGGTGAGGGGCTGAAGGGGCTGAGATCTGGGCAAGTGCCCGAACCTGTGACCGGGGGAGGGGCTCAAAGGGGCTGGGTTCCGCCGAAAGTCTGCTCAGAACAGCATGCCGTCCGGTGGCGGCGGGCCGGCCGGGCCGCCGCCGGTGTCCTCGGGACGGGCGGGGCGGCGCCCGCGGGCCCGGTCGGTCAGCCGCCCGTGCGTTCCCGCGCGGACGGTGCGGGGGTCCACCGCTTCGTGGGGGGTGGCGTCCTGGTACTGCCCGCCCGGCTCGCTGCGGTCGTTGGACTTCACGTAGAACACGCGGCGCCTATAGCGGCGGGAGGGCTCGGTGGGCTCCGCGGTGTCGTCCAGCTCGGCATAGCCGACGATGCGCCCGGCGCGCATCGCGCCGCTGGGCTTGCCCGCCTTGGTACGGGTCTTCTCCCACATCCAGCGCACGTACTCATAGCGCTCCCACGTGACCTGCTCGCCCTCGACCCAGACGATGCTGACCTCCTGGGAGAGGCTCGTCGTCGAGGCGTCCGGCATCGGGGTCGCTCCATCTCCGTAGGTGGGCGCGGGGCGCGGGCCCGGGACAGGGGCCGACGGCACAAAGGCGTCAGCCCCTCGTCCGCCCTGCCCGGCAGGGAAGGAAACCAGCAGGTCAGGAAGGTTCTCAGACGACATGAGACAACTCGCAGGGGCTGAAAGGGGCTGACATCTGAGATTGTTGAGCCGAAAAGCGCGGGGACAGAATGTGAGGAGATTCCTCAAACTCAGCCCCTTTCAGCCCCTGCTGACGGGGTTGTGGATGTGCTGACCTGCGGTTTTTGCCTGGCGGGGCGGGCGGTTGGTTCAGTCCCTGCTTCGGCCCCTGTGTCAGCCCCCGGGCCGGTGTCTGGGCGAGCTGCTGCCTCATGCTCCCGTCCTTTGCTGGGTGGGGTCCTGGGCCTCGGCGAGCAGGCCGAGGCCGGGGAAGTAGCGCTTGCCGTTGGTCTTGGGCAGTTCCTGTCCGGTGCGCAGGTTGAGTTTCTGGCGGACGGTGCGGGAGAACTCCCGGGCCTGGGCGGGAGGCATGTCCTCCCCGCGGCACCACTCCCGGTAGGCCTCGCCCAGGTCCTTCTGCAGGACCCGGTACTCGGCGCCCATGACGCAGCATTCCTTGAGGAAGCGGCCCACCGAGTCTTCTGACTCCTGGTAGTCCTGGGTGGCCAGCCTGACGCGGGCGGGCCCGTCCAGGCGCAGGTCCTCGCCGTTGAAGTAGTTCACGGCCCCGTCCACCAGCCACTGCAGGATGCCCGGGCCTTCGCTGGCCACCAGGCGCGCTCCCAGGTCGTCCACGACGCGCTCGCTGGGCACGATCCGGTCGAACTCGATGATCCTCATCCGCCGCCAGAAGCCGAACCCGCCCGCCTGCACCACCGGCCGGTGGTTGCCGACCAGCCACAGCTTGTGCGTGGGCTGGAAGCTGTAGTAGTTCTCGTACATCCGGCGGGCCTTGATCCGGTCCCCGCCGGTCAGCAGCTTGAACTTCGCCTCGTCGAACCGGGACCCCTGGTTGATCTCCGAGCACACCACCAGCCGCCGTCCCTGCAGGTCCGCCAGCTCGGTGGGGTGATCCGCGTACGGCGAGGCCATCAGGAAGTTGGGCGGCGCGGAATCGGCGTACTCGCCCAGCAGCTTCAGCAGCACGTCCACCAGGACACTCTTGCCGTTCTGCCCCTCCCCGTACAAGAAGGCCAGCACCTGCGCCCCCTGCCCTCCGGAGATCGAGTACCCGCACAGGGCCTGCAGATAGGTGCGCATCTCCTTACCGGAGGCGTCGTCACCGAAGGTGTCGCTCAGGAACGCGTCCCACTGCGGCGTGGGCATCACCCGCGGCGTCACCGCCGTGGCACGGCTGTGCAGCTGCGAGGTCGAGGGAGGCACCATCCCGCCCGTGCGCAGGTTCACCACCCCGCCCGGCGTGCACAGCGCGTGCGGATCAGAGTCAAATTCGTCGGGGTACATGGTCAGTTCGGGCAGCGTCTCGCACATCTTCATCAGTGCCGCCGCTCCCGGCGCGCTCAGCGACCGCTTGCGGAACCGCGTCAGCTCACGGTCCGCGTGCCGCACGTTCTCATCCGGGCGCGGGTCCTTGACCGGCATGCTCCGGGCCAGCTGCATCGCCGAGTAGCGAATCGAGGTGGTGTCGGAGTCGGACACCCACCGGTACTCCGCCCACCGGTACCAGCCCATGCCGTGGACATACCGGTAGTACTCCCCATAGATCTGCTGGAACAAAAGCGCCATGGCGAAGTCGTTCAGCTCCTGCGGCAGCAGCAGCGGCGGCGCAGGAGCGGTGTCCACCACCGGATCCGCCGTCACCTGCTGGGCCGCGCGCGCCGCGTCGTAGGACCCGGACTCCGGGGACCGGCTCGTCGGCACGGCCGAGCTCGCGCTGCTCGTATAGCTCATGGCTCAGCGGTCTTTCGTCGGGTTCAGGGGGCGGCGCTGTCCGGCGACCAGCCCGGACTGGATGATCCTGTGCGCCTCTCGTTCGCGCTGCGGACGGGCCGCGAGGGCCGCGTCCACGAGAGCACGGCGGGCCTCGGCGTCACTCGACACCAGCCCCGCCGCGACCAGGCCGCCCATGGTGTAGGCGGCCCTGTTCAGCTTGCTGCTCCAGCCGCTGCCCTCCGGCAGCCGCTCACACGCGGCCACCTCGGCCAGCGCCGTCGCGGCCACCGCGCGGGCCCACGCCGACCGCGACGCCGGCCCGCTGGCCTGCCGGGCCAGGTTCGGCACCGCCGCGGGCCGCGCCCGCGCGGGAGCCGCCGTCAGCAGATGCCCCGTGCGCTCCAGCGCTCCGGCCAGCCAGCCCGGCAGCCGGGCCGGAGCACGCACGTCCCCCACCACCTGGTAGACCCCCGCCGCCGTCCGTGTGCCCGGAGCCACGATGTAGCCGCCCTCGGCCCGCACGTCCAGCTGCCACCCCAGCGCCCGCCCGCCGTGGTCGCCGCCCGCCGAACTCGCCCAGCGCGTCCCGCGCGGCGCGGTGAACCACAAGTGCCGCCCGCCCGACGGCGTGCGCACCGTCAGCGTCCGTACCGCGGCGGCCGCTTCCGGGCCCCCGGCCAGGCGCGCCAGCAGCAGCCAGGTGTCCCACCCCGTACGCACCGCCCGGGCGTCAGCCTCGCTGACATCGAACGCGGGCAGCAACCGGCCCACCTCGACCGGCCCCTCCACATGACAGTCCACGTCCACGACCACCAGTCCCGCCGCCCCTGTGGACACGCCCACGCCCGGTACCGGCCGCTCACTCCACCACCGCGAGATCCGCGCCGCGTCGGTGGTGGCCGCGTAGAAGCCGTGACACCAGCGGCCCTGCTCCAGGCACGGACACCCCGCCGCAGCGTGCGCCACATACCCGGCGCTGCTGTGACGGCACCGCTCACAGCCCGGGCGGGGCGTCTTGTGCCCGGCCTGCAACGGGAAGACCGGCCACTGCTGGCGCGCACACCACTGCGCCACCTCCGCCGCCCTACTCTCCACCGGCCCGTGCCCCCCGCCGTCCGCGCAGGCCGTCACGGCCCGGCCGGCAGGAGAACGGAGAACCGGCGCCGTCAGCACGCCAGAGCGGGAAGATCCTCAACACGCGCCCCTCCCTCCCGCGCCACGACCTTCAGCATCGCCCCAGCCCAGCGCCCCAGCGGCAGCAACACCAGCGGCTCGGCGTCGTCCCCCTCCTGATGCAGCCAGTCCGCCACGGCCTCCAGCGCGTGCTGAACCTCTACCCGGCTGCCGTCCACCACCAGCGTGGTGCGCATCTCCACCGGCCCGTCCTCCAGCAACTCCCGCGCCAGGGACATCGCCTGGTGATCACGTGCCAGCGCCTCCTGGGTACGCGCGCCGGCCTTCGCTTTGCGATTGGTGGACCTGTTCGCGCCCAGACTGCGCGCGCACAGCGCCAGCACCGCGTCCACCGCCCGCATCTCATCGGCCGCGGGCATCAGCCCGATGCGATGCAAGTTGCTCAGGGTCTGCGTGCCCACCCCGGCCCGCGCCGCGACCCACCGCTGGGACCGCGGTCGCATCAGATCAGCCAAGTCCAGCATCACAACACCCTTGATCACGGCCAGCCGACTGCACCCCGGCAGGCACGGCAACGAATCAGCAGACAGACCCACGGTGAGTGACCCTCCGTCGCCTGAAGCTGCGCGTCACTTAACTCCAGTCACGCCAGCCCGGTCAAACAACACGCCGCAGATGAACACACAAGTCTCGCCCCCCACTGGATAACCCCAGCTCAAGACCGTGATTCTAGAGGAACAGCAGACGCCGCCAACGCGGCGGCCCCCTCGCGCGAGCGGATGCCGCCACCGCCACGAGTGATGGACCGTCACGCGCCCATTCGGCATGAAAACCACCCGTCCCGGACAAGCCGTGCACGCGTCCCCGCCCACAGCGCCGCCCACCGACCGGCGCGCGCACCGCCACCGCTCGGCGAGCCCACCCACGCCCGAACCCCCGGCCAAGCCCTCTCAGCAGCCCCCGTTCCGCCCTGCGGGACAGCCCGCCAGATCGCCGTACCAGGCCCTGAGCCACCAGGCCCCGCAGCGCCCCCTGTCTCCGCCCCCGAGCGCCACAGTGGACGAACCTCCTGTTCAGGGACGGACCGGGGAAGCCCGGGGCGGCGATTTCGGCCGCCGCCCCGGAGCCCCCGCAAGCGACACCAAGCCGGACGAGGTGCACCGTGACCCACCACGACCCCACCGCCCCCGAGCCGGCCAGCCCGATCACCCCGGCCCTCGAGCGGATCCTCCTGGCCGACTTCGAGGACGAGGACATCGCCGCCATGCGCGCCGAAGGCGACCTGCCGGCCTTCCTGCGCCTGCAAATGCGCCTGTACAAGCCCGTCCAGGTCGTGGCCCTGTGGCAGCGCTTCTCGCCGCCCTACGGCCACCAGCCCGGCGCTTGGCCCTCCGCCACCTTGTTGACCACCGACTACCAGCCGGGCCCCGGCCCGCCCAAGCGATGCGACTGCACGCGGTGCCGGGCCCTTGCCATCCCGTGCGGAGCCGACCCCTGCCGCTGCCCGCACTGCGGCACACCGCACACCCCCGCGGCCTGAGGACCGCCCCACAACGCAGCCGAAAGACCCCAGCCGCCCTCAGCCCAGCCAGCAAGGACCCCCAGGAACCTGGCTGTCCGGGCCGGCACACCACCAGCGGGGCCGTCCCGTCAAATGGACCCCTGCGCACGCGCACAGGCAGAGGCGGACATGAACGATGCGATCGACCACCCCGAAGCGGCGCAGCTCGTCGACTCGCTCGTGGCCGCCGGGGGAGGCCTCGTCGCCTACGACGTCGGAGCCCCCGGAAGAGAGATCGCCGTCGCCGCCGGCGCGCGTCTGGCCGCCCGCACGGGCACCACGCTCACGGTGATTGACTTCCGCCACCTGCTGCCCCAAGCCGGCGCCATCGTGGCCAGGGAGCAGCCAGACCTCTCCTTCACGCCCCTGCCCGCCGCCGAAGCGGTGCGGCACCCCGAACGCAACACCGGCGGCGTCCTGGTCGTGCACGCCGACCTCCTGCACGACCCCGACACCTGCGAAGCGCTCCTCCAACGGGCCGAGGCGGCCGGCAGCCTCATCATGGCCAGCCACACCGGCCCCGACGAATCCCTGCTCGGAGCCTTACCCGGGCCCCGCTTCGTCGTCAGCGCCCCAGGGACGATGCCGCCCGCCCAACCGAACACCCCCGCACCCGAGATCCATTGGCGCATCCCGGCCGCCAACGGCACGTCCCCAGCGGACTCGATCTTCGCCGGGATGGCACAGCGTCGCGAGCGCATGATCAGGCAGCTCCAGCAGGAGGTCCTGGACGCGCGCGCACCGGGTACAGGAGAGGACTCCTCCACGGCCCTCGGCGAGCTCACCGAGGCAGACCTGGCCGAACTCGCCTCCCTGCTCGCACGAGTGCAGCGACAACAAGCGCAGCGGGCGGCCGACTACCCCGATCCCGGCCCTGAGCACAAGCCCACTCACGACCACGGCCAGGCCCAGGCCACCGCACATCAGCAGCAGGGACCCCAGGGCATCAGCCGCACCTAACCACCCCTCACCCGCGTCACCGGGGCAGCGGCCCGCGGCACCGCAGAGAAACTACCTGCCCCCGCCCCCGCAACCTCGACCACGCTCTCGGCACGCTGGGCCAGCAGCCCCCGGCGGCCTGACGCCCGGCAGCGCAGAGCGCACCCGCGCGCAGCGGCCGATCCGGCCCAGGCCGTTTCGTCAGGCGGACCGCCACGCACATCAGTCGGCGCCAACAGACCGCCCGGCGGGACGTTCTCCCCCAACCTCGTTCGCCTGCGCCCGCGCCCCGAAAGCTGCCAGCACCGACCCGATCCCAAGCGACAGGGGCAGTGCATGGCAGCGGACGATCTCCTGGTAGTCGGGCTCGACCTGGACACCGGCCGGCCCGTCCACATCAAGGACCGGCCGATCGGCCAACTACGCGAACTGGGCTACCGCCACCGCGAAAGCCTGGTGTGCGCGGCGTGCTACCTCGGCCTGGACGGCGCAGCGGAAGGCTCCCGCGTGCCGCTGATCCCGCGCGGCCGCAGCGGCGGCCGCCGCCGCCACCACTTCGCGCACCCGCCGCACATGGCCCCGCCCGGCGGCCATCACCCCGAAACGCTGTGGCACCTGGAGGCCAAGTACCTGCTCGAGCGCTGGGCGCGTTCGCTCCCCGCCGTCGCCGACGTCCGCCAGGAGCAGTGGATCCCCGGCCGCGCGCGCCGCGCCGACGTCCATGTCCGGCTCGCCGACGGATCCCGCCTCGCCCTGGAAGCCCAGACCAGCCTGCTCACCGACCAGCTCTGGCAGCAACGCCACCGGGACTACACCACCGCGTCCATCCACGACATCTGGTTCATGCAACCGGGCACGGACATCCCCCACGTCCTGCTCCCCGAGCAGAGCACGGTGTGCATCCTCGACCTGGCCGCACGCCATGTCCGCGTCCTGTGGGGCCGCCCCCACCTGCGCACCGGCCGCTGGTGGGAGAACGAGGACCTCACCCACTACGCCCTCCACCTCCCGCCCTGCCCGGGCGACGAACTCCACCAGGAAAGCGTCCCCCTGGCCCGCCTCACGCTCGACGCCCGCGGCCTGGTCCTTCCCCAGGACCTCACGGACCAGCTCGCCACCGCACAGCACAGCATCCAGAACAAGGCGGCGGACGCCCGCCGTCAGGCCGACGAGGCCAACCGCCGCGCCCACCAGCTCGCAGCCCGCCTCGGGCACAGCTGCACCAAGCCCCCACCCGCAGCCCCACGACCGCGGCCGGCCCCGCAACCCGCCCGGCCACGGCACGCAGGCACCCCGGCCCGGGCACGCTGCGTGGTGTGCGGCGGACGCCTGGCCGACACCCTCATCCCCTACGCAGCCCACGTCTCGGTCCGCACCCCCGACGGATGGGTCGACTGCCCCGACCAGCCCTGCACCGCTGTCCCGCCGCCGCGCGACACGCCCACCAGCCCGCCCCCGCATCCCCTTCGCACACAGGCGGGGCGATGAGGCGGATAGGCAAATTCCTGCAGGGCCGTTACTGGAGTCACCTCGTTGTCACCTGGGTGATGGTGGCCGTCCTCGCCAAGCGCTGGAGCGAAGGCGCCCCCCTGGGCCGGGAGGTCGTGCCCCTGGCGGTGATCGCCGGCTGCGCCTGGGCCCTGCACGCGCGCTACGACATCGGCCGGGACATCACCATCGGCTTCCACGCTCAGCAGCAGACCTGGAACCTGCACCTGAGCACCCTCGCACCCCTCAACCCCAGCCCGCCGTACGGCCAGCTGCTGCACCGCATGCGCGAGACCGAGCACTACCTGCACACAGCGGTGCGCCGCCACCGGGTCCAGCGCCTGACGATCGCCTTCCCCGACCCCATCGGCTACGGACTCCCCCACGAAGCCGCGTCGCTCAGGCAGGGACGCCGCGCCCATCTGTGGGTGGGCACCAACTGGCTCGGCCCCGAAGACAGCGAACACCTGCCCGTCATCCTCGAGCACGAACTCGGCCACATCCAGCGCCGCGACAACCAGCGCATCACCGCCCTGCAGGCTTTGTTGATCCTGCTCGCGATCCTGAGCACGGCCTGGCTCACCCCACTGGCCGCCTTGTTGAGCATCACCGCGCTGCGGCTCCTGCACGTCGCCTGGTCCTGGAAAAGCGAACTCGCCTGTGACGACCGAGCGGTGCGCCAGTGCGGCCGGGACGCGGCCATCGCCTTCTGGCAACGCTGCGCACTCTCCCAGCCTGCCCGGCCCCTTTCAGGCCTCCCGCGCCTGAGGAACAGCCTGCGCTCGGCGCTGAGCCACCCGCCCGACCGGCTGCGCCTGTGGAGGGCCCGGCGCATCCAGGGCCCCGACGGGGACCGCTCACACCCTCTTGCCGTCCGCCTTGCGTCACCACCGCGCCCGCCGCAGCCGTTCACGGCGCCTGAGCCGGACTGACCCGGTCGTGCCCGCAGGAAGGCAGGACACGAACCGGCCCGTGAACAGCATCCGCACTCCTGTCACGCCATGCCACGCGCGCGCAGCGTCCTCAACGCGCCACCGACCCAGCTGCGGGCCGGGAGACTGCCCTCCATCACGCGCCGCTGACCCAGCCGCGACCACGCCCACCGGGCAGCCAGCACAGCCCGGCTTCGCCCGGGACGCCGCCGCCCCGACGAGGACTGAGCGAGGACGCTACGAAGCCGGACCAGCTGCGCCTCTGCCGCCTGCAGACGGTCACGGGCCTGCGCGAGCTCAGCACGCAGCGCCTGCGGCCCCTCCTCGGCCACATAGGTCGACCTGCTGCCCGGTTCGGACCGTACGCGGCCCTCCTGCCTCAGCACATCCAGCGCCCGGCGAACGACCGAGACAGAGACACGAAACTCCCGGGCGAGACCCTCCTGCGTAGGGAGCTTTGCGCCGGCCGCGAACTCCCCAGACGTGATCCGTCGCCGTATCTCGGCGGCCACCAGCAGATACCCCGGGACGGAAACCCTGATGTTCTTGACCACGTAAGCGCTCCTGTCGACTCCCAGCCGAGACAGCATGTGCCCCCGGCGCCCTCCCCGCAGGCTCAGGACCGACGGGCACACCGGGCTCCGGTCTACCCCACGCGGAACCGCGAGGCGCCGGCCGGACGCGGGCCGTGCCGCGACATGGATCACCGACCTCCCTTTGCGTCCCGTCCGGCGGGACCGGGACCGGGACAGGCCGCGACCGGTCACGCGCCCCGCGCAGAAGCAGGCCCTCGAGGACCTGCTGACCCGTCTGGAAGCGGTAGACGCCACTGAGAAGACCGGGCGAGGGTGAGATCATCGCAGCGTAGAACGAGGTGGCCGAGGGTGTGGTCTGGTAAGAGCCACCGCCGCACCGTGGAGTTGGCAGTGTCCGGTGGTTCGATGAGGGGGAGAGATGCTGGGGCTGTCGGGGGATCTGCTGGGCGGGGTGCTGGGAGGGCTGGCCGGGGACCGCATCGTGAAGAGGCGGGGTGAGCGGCTGGCCAGGGAAGGCAAGGTCGAGTGCGGTCTCCGCGTCGTGTCCGGCAGCCACCCTCGGGTGTCGGGTCATTGGATGCACAGCACCGCAGCGCTGTCGCCCGGGCGTATCACGCTGGGCGGGATCGTCGTCCAGGTCACAGAAGTCGATCCAGCAGGCCCAAGGCGCCCCAAGGGCCGGGAAATCTGGTCGGTGAACCCCCAGGCAGCCATCGTGCGGGTGGTTGCCTCGACCGGAGCCGTCCTTGAATGGGCCGTGCTGGCCGATCGGCTGCCGTGGGCTCTCGAGCAGCTCCGCAAGCCCGGTGACAGCATCCACCGCCCCGGCTGACCACTCCGTCGCAGGGGTGGTCAGCCGGGGCGGCGCCGGTCACGCGTGCAGGATCCCGGCGATGGCCTTGCGGGTCAGGTCCTCGGCACCGGCCTGGCCGCGTCCCAGGTCGGGGGAGACCACGCTGAGGAACGCGCCCTTGTCGCCCCAGGCGCACAGGTGCACCGCAGGCTCTTCGCCGCGCTGGAACTCCTGGCAGTGCATGACGCCGCCGTGGGGTCCGGGATCGCCCGTCCACGTGTCCGAGGGTCGCGCGGACCGGTCCGCGTCAGTGAGTGTGGTGCCGGTCGTGCGGAGGTAGTCGTCGAGGAACGCGGGGACGTCACGGTCGTGGTAGTCCCCGACGTTCCCGGTGACCAGGACGTTGGTCATGGCCATCCGGGGCAGCCCGAAGTCGTAGACGAACGACGCGCCGGGCCCGGCCTTCGCCGTCTTCGGGTCGTCCTTGTCCAGGCGCCCGTAGTTGCCCAGTTTGTCCGGCGCGCTGACGGTGTAGTGCGGGTAGGACGTGTCCGACCCGGCCGGCGCTGTCCCCGCCACCGACAGCACGATCTTGGTGGCGCCCGCAGCTACGACCAGCGCCGCGAACGCCAGGGTCAGCACCCGCTTGCGCCGTCCTGCGGGCGGCCGGTCGCCCGCACGCTCCCGCCTGCCCGCGACCTCATCCGCCTCATCGCCGGGAGCCTTCGGCTCCATGGCTTCCACCTGCACTTTTCCCACCCCAGAGAACACCGATCCGACCGGATGCACCATGCACCGACGATCGAGTGGGAGGACTGTACCCCACCCCTCTCCGGCCGGATCCTGGTGCTCGGCCGGCCGGGCCAGCTGGCGCAGAGCAACCCGCAGTACAGAGGGTCCGGCCTCGCCGCCACCACAGCTGATCCGCGAACCAGGCACGGCCGGGTGCATCCCGCACATGCGCGCGCTGACCCGAACCTCCCGCCCGCCCCGGCCCCGTGTGATGAACTGACGCTCAGACACCGCACGATGGAGGAGGGGGAGCGTGGACCGCTGCATCGTCCTGGTGGACGTCGGCTACCTGCTGGGAGCCGCGGCGACGCTGCTCACCGGGGATCCCGCGCGCGCCCGTCTGGCCATCGACTACCCGGGTCTGATCCAGCGGATCGGCGAGCGCGCCCAGGCCGTCACCGGGCTGCCGCTGCTGCGGACGTACTGGTTCGACGCCGCACCGGATCGTGTTCCCCAGCCCGCCCACCGGCGCCTGCGGGTCATGCCCCGGGTCACGGTCCGCCTGGGCTTGCTCACCCGCTCCGGCGGCCGTGCGCAGCAAAAAGGCGTGGACGCCGCGATCCAGGCTCAGCTTGTCGAACTGGCCCGCCACCAGGCGGCGGCCGACATCGTCCTGATCACCGGCGACGGTGATCTCCTTCCCGGCGTGATGACCGCCAAAGAGCACGGCGTCGCCCTGCACTTGTGGGCGGTGCAGGCCGCCGACGGCGACTACAACCAGTCCGAAGACCTGATCGCCGAGGCCGACGAACGCCTCCTGCTGGACCGGGCCTGGCTCACCCAGACCATCACCGCCGCCCCCACCATGGCTATACCCGACCCCCCGGTCCAGCGCGGGCCCGCCCCGCCCGCCAGCACCCTGCCCCAGCCCACAGTTTCTGCCCCAGCCCCGGTCCTGACGCGCGCACCCAGCCCGGCCGACCTGGCCCACACCACACCCCCGCCCCGGCCGCCCGCCGCCTCCTGGGGCGGACAGATCCCCCTCCTGGAATCCCTCACCAACGCCAGCCAGGCCCGCACCGACCGGAACGACGACCTCACCGCCAGTGGCGACCCCCGCGAGCTGGGCCGGACCTTCGCCCAGCGCTGGACCTCACGCCTGCCCGACACCGACGCCGCCGACCTGATCGGCCTCCTCGGCCAGGACCAGCCCCGTATCCCGCCCGCCCTCGACGGTGAACTCCTTCGCTACGCGGCCCGCTTCGATGCCTCCACCGCCCACGACATCAGCGAGGACTGCCGGGTACAGCTGCGCGCGGGTTTCTGGCTTGCCGTCGAAGAATCCCGCCTGGCTCACTGCTCGCGCTGACGGTCGCAGCAGAGTCCCGCCGCCGGGTGCAGGGCCGGGTGTGCCGGCAGGCTGATTCAGCCCGTTTTCCCCGTCTGCGAGCGCCGGGAGGTCTCTCCTGCCTAGGCTGAAGTGGTGCAAAACTCCGACGAGTTCAAGGATGCCCTGGCTCGGACGCTGGACGAGCTTGTCCGCCTGGGGGCGTCGATAGAGTCCGGGGCCGTCGCCGATGCCATCGAGGCCAGCATCATCCAGGCTGCAGACCGGCTCGGTATCCAGCAGAGCGCCGCCTGGAGGTACTTTGACGCTCCCGACTTTGCCGCCCTCCTGGCCCGCCAGGGCGAGGAGCGCGAGGACATCGGGGTCACGGCCGGGCCCGGACAGGCACCGATGCCGCCGGTCGACAACCCCGAGTTCGCCATGATCATCGCCAGCGTCCCGAACCAGCTCGCGCAGAGCGGAGGGGACTTGCTGGGGGTGATCACGTTCGTGGCGGCCAGCGCCTGGATGGCCGGCCACCTGCACGGCGAGGACGGCTGTGCGGGATGCGAGGGCAACCGCGGGTCTCACGGGCACGACTGGGACGCCCGGATGAAGCACATCGAGGCTGTCTCCCCAGACGTGACCCAGTGGCTCGACCGTGCCCGCTGGACGGCCGCCCTGCACGACAGCGGCTACAGCGTCGAACGGCGCTGACACCGCCTGGAGTACCGCCAGACCGCTGTAACCCACGCCCGGCGGCGCCGTGATGGCCGCTCTGCTGTTCTGTGTGACGGCGCCGGCCAGGGCACGCGCGGGTGACAGGTACTGGAGCGGCCGGGGCGGACAGAGGGCCCGGCGGGCGGTGTCTGCGGTTACCGCGCGGGCCCGTTGATCTTGCGTGCGAGAGCGAGCACCCACGGGTCGATCTCGCCGTGATCGTCGCCGTCGGCGAGTTCGTCGAGGAGCTCGGCGAGTTCGGCGCGCAGGGAGATGTCGACACGGCGGTCTCCCTGGCGGATCCTCTGGGCGGCGTCGCGGACTTCGCTGGCTTCGGTGGGCATCGGCTTTCCTCGGTGTCGCGGGCCTGGCGGCAGCGTATCCAGCGCGGGAGCACCGGTGTGCGGGGCGGGAAGGCGAGATCCCGCCCGCCTGTGCGCCCCGGACGAGAGCGACATCAGCGAGGACTGCCGGGTACAGCTGCGCGCGGGCTTCTGGCACGCGATCGGCGAATCCCGCACGGCGCTGTCAGCAGCGGCTCGCTGAACCACGCGCCGCTGCCCGCATCGACAGACCTCTACCAGCGGCGGCCTGACGTCATCGCCTCGGCCACAGGAACTGCTCGTCCGGTTCCTCACGCCGCTCCAGCACTCCCGCCTGGACCAGTTGAAGAAGCACCTCGTGGAGGGCGTTGCCCAACGGGTTGTCTGTCCAGAACACCGATTTGACCTGCGTGATCGTCACAGACTCCTCGAAGATCCCCAACGAGAGGCCCACCGCGAAGGCGGCAGCGTCCCAATCAGTCCATTCAGCCAGGCCCTCGGAAAGATCCATGAGCCGATCCTGCCATCACACGATCAGACCCGGTGGACCTTTGCGGTCACAGCACGAGCCACGGCACGCGTGGGTGACGGGTGACGGGTGCCGGAGCGGCCGGGGCGGGCAGAGGGCCTGGCGGGCGGTGTCTGCGGTTACCGCGCGGGCCCGTTGATCTTGCGTGCGAGAGCGAGCGCCCATGGGTCGATCTCGCCGTGGTCGTCGCCGTCGGCGAGTTCGTCGAGGAGCTCGGCGAGTTCGGCGCGCAGGGAGATGTCGACGCGGCGGTCTCCCTGGCGGATCTTCTGGGCGGCGTCGCGGACTTCGCTGGCTTCGGTGGGCATCGGCTTTCCTCGGTGTCGCGGGCCTGGCGGCAGCGTATCCAGCGCGGGGGCACCAGTGTGCGGGGCGGGAAGGCGAGATCCCGGCCGCCTGGGGGCTGCGGCCGGGATCGGTGCGGGGTTCTCGCTGAGTCTCACCGCTGGCTGCCGGGCTTGGGCAGCGGGCGCGGGCGGGGGAGCGAACGAGGCTTGGGCGGCTGGAAGGTCTTGCGGTTGAGGTGCGCGAAGGAGGTGCCGCGCTGCGGGTTGTGGTGGGAAGCGCGCATACCGGGACTCCTTGTCAGCGGTTCACCGTGTAGTGCTGCAACTGTAGTACTTCAATCGCAGTGGTTCAAGGGGTGTGTGCATCAGGCAGGATGATGGGGTGAGTTTCCATGTATATGCCCGTCGTGTCCGGGATCCAGGGCTGCCGGTGGAGCGCCGCGGATCAGCGCTGGGCAGCGCGGTCGTCCTCTACTGTCCGTTCGGCTTCCACCTCACCCACACCTACCTGAGCCACTACGGGGACACCCGGCGAGACCCGCAGGCGATGACGGCCGCCCTCGCCGCCCTTCAGCGCAGCCGCGACGCCTACATCGCCGAATGGGAAGCCTTCTCCCGCCGCAGGAAACACCAGAAACGCACCGCTCACCGCCGCACCCCCAGCGCGGCCGACCAGGCCTGGATGTCCGCACCGCGCTGGCCGGGCCCCGACCTTCACCACGCCCACCACACGCTGGTCCGCCACCTCACCACAGCACAGGACTTCCCCGCACACGGGCCCCTCGAGGAGGAACTCTCCCGCGCGGAAAAGGCCGTCACCACCCACGCACAGCACTACCTGGCCACCAACGCCCCCGGCATCGAGAGCGCACCGGCCATGGAACCGCTGCTGCCCGCGCTGCGCGCCGCCGCGGGACGCTACCAGGGCCAACGCGGCGTTCACAGCCCCGAGACCCAGGCCGAACGCCTGTGGCTGACGGCGGAGCTCATCCACGCCGACACCACCAGGCCACACACCCCCTGACCCAAGTCCACGGTCACGCATGAGGTGTCTACCGCATGGCAAAGGGGCCTTGCGCCCTGGTTCCGGCTCTACCGTGCACGCCACTCGCACAGGTCTCGGGCACCAACCGGCCGGACTCCCACGGGCGCGGGTGGCGCCCGGTACCGCTCGAGCCGGCCCGGGCCACGCCTGTGACCGGCCTCGCCCGGACACGGAACCCGGCGCCCGCCCCAGGCGCCACCCCGGGTGAAGCCCGCACCTGCGGAAGCCGGAAGCGGGAAGGCCTCGCTCATCGAGTGGAGCGTTCCTTGAACGCGACGGTGGGCGGCAGGGCCGTGGAGCCGAAGCCCGCGGTGAAGCCGACGACGGACGAGCCCCGGCTCGGGGCGATGCCCCCGCAGGCAGGCCAGCGTTTCACTGCGCCCCGGAGTTACCTCTAGCGCCTGGCGAATCGGCCGGCCATCACTACACCGGGGCGCGGCCCTGGCAACGTAGCCACCTTCCTGTGCCGCTGGCCTGAGGCCGGATCCCAGCGGCCGCCGGGGGACAGGGGGAGAGGAGACAGGCTGAAGGGGTCAATGGTTGACGGGGAAGGCTGCCTGGAAGGCCAGCCGATGGGCGGCGTCCGCTCCGAGACGGGTGAGGAGGTCGTCGAGGGCGAGGAACTCCGCCCAGGGCTCGCGCCCCGTGGCTGCGGCCAGCGCCTGTACGAGCCTGTCCTCCAAGGCGGGGACGCGTTTGTCCTTCCAGACCTTGTCGGCCGTGCTGACGAGGAGCTCCTCGATCGTCACGTCTGGGCTGTCCCAGCTCGCATGGGTGGCGGCGAACCTCGCCAGGGCGGTCGTGAAGCCGTGCTCCAGGAGCAGGTCCCGGCCGGCTGCCTCGTGTGCTGATCCCGGTCCGGAGAGCTCCTCGGGGTGCACGGTCTTGCCCACGTCATGGGTCGCCGCACCGAAGAGAACGGCGTCGCGGTCCACGCCCAGATCCGGGTACCGGTCTCCCACCCAGTCGGCCAGTTCGACCGCGACGTCGTGGACCGCGCGCAGGTGGGCCGCCAGACGGGGTGGAGCCTCAAGGGAGCACAGCAGTTCCGCCACTTCGGGTGGAAGCGGCCTCAAGGGCGGCTCCGTCGGGGCGTCAAGGGCGCGGGACAGGACGTCGGAATGTATCGAAGTCATCCGCGGGACAGTACCGGTCCGTGGTGTGCAGGTCAGGCAAGCTTTGAAGACGGACCCGGGCACGGTCGCTTGACTGTCGCATCGGGAAGCAGTCCTACCGGGCCGCTCTCCTTCCCCGGCGGACGTCCTCACCGGTCGGCTCATGTGGGCGGACGCGGGCCAGTACGCGCAGAACAGTCGCTCCAGTCGCTCCGCGTACCCGGTCCGCAGACCCGGCGCTGGGGTAGAACCCGCGCGGGGCAGCCGGCCAGCCGGGACTGACCGCCCGGCCCGGCCAGGTTCGCGTCCTGGTCCCTCCCGGGCTCTTCACGTCTGATCCAGGTCTTGCCGAGGCAGACGGGGCGCTGCATGCTGCCGCCATGGCACAAGGTGTCGACTGGTGGTCGCTGGAGGGATCGTGGAACAAGCTCTCCCGCTCGGACAACGACCCCGCGCGCAAGAGCCGCTTCGCGTTGCCCATGGAGCTCGTCCGGGCGGCCCGGGCGAGCGCGCTGAGCGCCTGGCATCCGGTGCCCAGCCACAACTACCTGCGCCTGTACGACGGGCTGGCTTTCTGCCCTGAGCCGCCCGAGGTGGTGCACGAGGCCCCCGGAGGGATCAAGTACTTCGTCTACGACGACGACCCGCGCCCGCTGTACGAGGTGTTCAGCGGAGTCCTGTTCGCCACCCCCGACCCGGTGGTCGTCCTGGCCACGTACGACGCGCAGGAGGCGGTCGCGGCGCTGGTTCGGATCGTTGAGGACAACCCGGCCCACCGCTGGGGCACCTGACCTCCTGGGCGGCTTGCTGCGGCTGCAGGCGGTGACCACCGCATGGCCGGACGCCGGACCGCCGCAGCAGGCGCCCGACTCAGTTCTGCTGGCCGAGGAAGCCTTCCACCGCGCGGCGCACGTCGGCGGGGGCCTGGTGCCACTCGCCGACCGCGAGGGCGACGCCCATCAGCGCCTTCCAGAACACCTGCACGGCCACGTCGTTGACCTTCTCCCGGCTCAGCTCGTACAGCAGCGACCTCGAGGCGCTGAGCGCGGTCTGTTCCGTGCTGCGGGAGATCGCGATGGCGCTGGAGGCGCGCAGGCGTTCCTGGAATCCCTCCCCGGCCGGGACCTCGCGCAGGAGTTCGCACTGCTGCAGCACCCAGTCGGTCACCGCTTCGACCACCGGCTCGGTGGGCGCCCCCCGCGTATCCATGGGCAGACCGTATCCGCCATGACCACCCGCGAAGCGCCACGCGGCGTGAATGACCGATTCTGCACACCCGAACCCGGCCACCCCCACCTCGGCGCGCCTCGGGAGGCACTTGCGCCCGGCGCGCCGCCGCCCGGGTCAGCCCCGGCTACTCGCCGGCCCGGGCGCGCCCGCCGAGCCGTCGCTCAAGTGGCGGCCGACGCCGTCCAGCACATCCCCGACCGTCACCCACCCCCGGGCCTGTGCGTACAGGCCGTCCAGGGACAGCTCCACCTCCAGAAACGACGCAAGGTCGATCAGCGTCTCCGCGGTGAAGCCCAGGTCATCTACCAGCCGCGCCGCCCTGGTGAGGGTCCCGGGATCCCGCTCGAGGATGTTCGCGATCACTTCCCGTACCCGCTGCGCCAGTTCCTCCCGCCCCAAGCCATGCGATATGTCCCCGCCGAGGGCTGCTGCTTGGGGAGGTGGTGTGGGTCCTGCTGACGTCATCATGGGCGCACCCTTGTTCGTATGGTCGGCGTGACGATTCGCCTGGGACCCGGGCCCGGCTGCTGCGGGCGGCGGAGGCGGACCGTCCGCGCGGGTTCTACCCGCAGCCAGCCCCGCGGACACCGGGACGCGCAGGGTGCGAACGGGCTGGCTCAGGGCCTTGCCGGTCCTGTCTGGAGGGACGCCGTGCGCCGTGCGCCGGCGGCGGTGGCCGGTGCTGCGGCGTAGCAGGCGGGCCTGGCAATTGATAGGCCAATTGATACGCCGCAACAGCACCGCGCGCCTGCGTTCAGGCCCCGGGGGCCGGGCTCGGCCGAGGGGCGTGCTGGCTGTTCTGGCCGGCTGCTGGGACCGTCAGGCAAGGCCGGGCAGGGAAGCGGGGGTGAGGTGAGTGCTGGTGGATGAGGGCGAACTGGAGCGGGTGCGGGCGGTGGTGCGGTCCTGGGTGCTGGAGTGGAGTGACCCGGATCCGTGGGAGGTGCGGATGGTGGTGACCACGGGGGATGCGGGCATGGCCGCGCTGTACGGCCCCGGTGTCGGATCAGTGCCCGAGGTGCGCTACCTGGTGGTGCTACGGGGGATGTTCCTGAAACGGGGCGAGGACGGCGGCCCGGACCGTTCGGGCGAGTGGGCGGCCCTGTTCCTCAACCCGGTCTGCATGCGCGTGGCCGGGTACACCGTCCGGCCACTGGACGCGATCCCTGAACTCAGGCTGGAAGACCTTGGCCCCGTCCACCACCTTGACGGACCAGGGCAGTTCAGGGGTCGGGGAGACGCTTGAGGCGATGACCCGCACCGCAGCCCGGGCCCGTGAGACGGTGACCAGAACACGCGCCGGCCGTGAACACCGCGTGTACGAAGGAGAGTTGCCCGTGCCCGAGACTGTCCGCCGAGTTCTGGACGTGGAGTCCGCCCGCCAGGCCCTGCACCGCGCCCTGCGCCTGCCGGCCTGCGGCGACCCCGCAGCGCTGCCCGATGCACGCCGGGGCACCATCAGCACCTGCCAGGAGCCGGCCCGCACCCGCACCCGCACCCGCTGGGCGGCCGTGCGGGCAGGCGACGCGCTGCCGGCCGGGGAGCGCTGACATGGACAGCGGCCCGGCCCGGGCACGGGTGTACGGCTACGCCCCGGACGACCCCGACGGCTACGCGCGAGAGGGCCGCGCCTACGTGGCCCTCAAGGGCGGCCCGCTGGACGGCCTGCTCCTGGACATCACCGGGGAGCAGCCCGCCGAACTCGCCGACGGCGCCCTGCTGGTCAACGACCTCGGCACGTACGGGGCGGGCGGTCGCTCGGACTACGTCCCTGACGGCTCCGGGGAGCAGGTGTGGATCTGGCGCGGCGACCGTCCCTGACCACCTGTCCGTAGCAGCCACAGACGGGCAGAGCGTGGTCGCGGGTGTTCCTAGGAAGGCCCCGGATCCGCCGGCGGGCTGTCGTCGAGGTAGCGCTGCTCGGCGAGGCGCACGCGCCGCTGCTCACGGCGGATCCGCTCCTCCTGGAGCACGCAGTGAGCCAGGCCGAGGAAGACCAGGACGATCCCGGTGGTCATGAAGCCCTCAGGCAGCGACGTGCCCTCCGCTGTGCCTACGACCGCAGGGCGTGCGTCGTGGGCGGACTGGAGCGCCTCGACGGTGAGCCACGTGAGCATGGACACGGAGCCGGCGGTCAGCCACCACACGGCCACGGTGCCCGGGCGCCACAGGCGGCGGGCGAGGGGGAGGCCGAGGCTGCCGCGCAGGGACCGGGTGGCGGTGTCGGCCCGGCGGACGGCGACGGACTTGCCCACCGCGCACGCGCCGGCCGCCAGGAACAGCCCCACCGCGATCAGCTCGGTCACCGCCTGCGTGACATCCAGGGCGGCGAGCGTCGTCATGACCGCGAGGTCCGTGACCAGCAGCGTCCAGCCCAGCGAGCCCCACCGGTCCGCCCACAGACGGTCGTTGCCCCTCCGCCACGTCTTCCAGCACCAGCGGAACGTCGCGGCCCCCGCCGCCCACACCGCGGCCAGCACCACCACAGTCCTCAAGGCCATGGCCCCTTTCCCCTGTATCGCAGCTGCCCTCTTCACCCGGCCTACCGTCACCGTACGGCTGTGGCGGCGCGGGGTGCCGGGCCTGAACTGCCCGCCGTTGCTGTGCGCGCGACATCGCGGACCGGCTTTATCCCTCCCCGGGGGGCGCGCGTCCGCTGGCGCCGGGCGCCTGCTACTTCACCGGCCGCCAGGACCCGCACGAGCGGGTGGTGAACTGCCCGTCCCCGGCCCGTACTGTGACCTGCACCGACCGTGCGGAGCCGGCATGCTGCTCGCCCAGGGTCGTCCCGGACTTCGAGGTCCGCTCCCAGGAGCAGTTCCTGAGCGTCTCCGTCGTGCGGTACGTGCCCGCCGGGATCTGCTTCGCCCCCGCGCCGACCTTGTAGGTGCCGTCGGTGAACCACCGCTCGTAGCCGCCGTCCACCGCCGCTTTCAGCGTCGCGGCCCGTGACGGGCAGAACCGGTCCACCCCGTACGCCAGGATCTCCTCGGCGTCCTCCCTGACCAGTTCCCTCTCCGCCAGCCACTGGGCCGGCGGCATCCCGGCGACCTCTGTTGCGCCGAGCAGCTCGCAGTACCGCTTCATCGCCTGGGACGCCGAGCCGGTGTCCTGCCCGTCGAAGAGGAACTCGCTCTCCAGCGCGACGGCGTCGAAGTCCTCCTCCGGCGTCCCCGGTGTCGGGGAGCGCGTCGCCTCCGCCTCCACCGCCGCACCGGCCGAGGCCACCACCTCCGGCGGCACATCCTGCGGCAGCGCGTCCGCCCCGCCGCTCGTGCAGCCTGCCACCGCGATGACCGCGAGCGCGCATCCTGCCGCGGCCGTCACCCCCATGAGTCTCATCCGCGCAGCATCACCCCGAACCACCCACCCCCACCACAGCTTTTCCGGCCCGGTGTCGCCCGGGGCGCGAGCGAAGACACCACGCCCCGGCGGCCGGATCCCCTGCGGGCCAGGCCAGGGCCGCCCGGGCTTCAGGAACGGGTGCCCGGGTGGTGGGTGCGTACGGCCAGTACCGCCGTACCCCCGGCCCCCGCCACAGCTTTCCCGCAGCTGCACAGGTCTGGTCTTCTCCTGCTTCCAGCGCGGCCTTGCCCTTGGATGCGAGGCCATGGTCAAGTACCCGCTGGCCCTTGGCGGAAGCTGCTTCTTCATCTCGCCAGCAGACGCCGGATGACTCGGCACCCTGCCTTGACCGCGCCTCTCCGCGCCTGGGTCGGGGCGGCCGCCCGTTGTGCGGGAACGCTCGCGCGGGGTCTGGTTGTCAGTGCTCCCCTTTACGGTCTGGGCATGACTGATCAGCAGTGGGACGGGGTCCGCCGGCGTGTGGCCGCGCTGGCCGCCGACTCGTCGGGTGGCACGGTGTTCGGCTCGCGCGGGCACGGATGGGTCCTCGAAGACCCTCTGAGCGAGGACCAGCTCGCCGAACTCGAAGCGCAGATAGGCGTACGGCTGCCCGAGGACTACCGCGGCTTCCTTACCGGTGTGGGTGCCGGCGGCGCGGGTCCGGGGTACGGACTCTTCCCGGTCCGCCGCGTGCAGGGCCGCTGGCGCTGGGAGGGAGACGGCGCCGACCTGGCCGACCTGTCCACGCTCGCCCGCCCCTTTCCCGACCATGGCCCCGACCCCGCACACCTCACCGCCCTGCTCGCCGAGCGCCCTGAAGAAGAGGACTTCGATGAGATCGAGGACTTCGACGACGCCTTTCAGGCATGGGACGCACGCTGGGAAACGCTGCTGTTCGCCCCCGAACGCACCGCGGGCGCCATCGTGATCTCCCACGTCGGATGCGCCCAGCGGCAGTGGCTGGTCATCACCGGCACCCACCGCGGCACCGTCTGGTCCGACCTGCGCGTCGACGACGTCGACCTCACCCCGCTCCACGACGAGAGCGGAGCTCCACTGACCTTCACTCACTGGTACCTGAACTGGCTGCACACAGCCGAGACCGCCGTACGCCAGCCCGGCTGACACCGGGCACCGGGCCTGCCAGGGGTGCACGCCGCGGGGCAGAACAGCCCGCTCGAGCCGGCTCGGCCGCGCTGGTGTCCGTGTCTGTGGGTAACGTGGGCCCGATGGACGACGAGGCCTTGTTCGACCAGCTTGCCCGCCTGCTGCCGCAGCCCCAGGAACGCGAGGTCCGGGACTGCTGGAGCATCGGGGAACAGGAAGCCGCGCTCGCCATGCTGGTGTCCGCGCTCGCCGACCGCCGCATCCCGATCAGCGAGACGACCCGAGCCCAACTCAGCGTCCTGGCCGAGGCCTGGAACTCACGCCAGGCCCTCACCCCGCAGATCCTGGCGTGCCCCGGCGACAAACAGCCCAGCCCCCTCCAACTGACCGCCCACGCCACGCCCCTCCCCCCGGGCGCCGTGCCGAACACCGCAGCGGACCCGTCCACGCTCGTCCTCCTCCCGTGGATCACCTGCACCGGCTGCGGCGACGTGCTGCTCCGCGCCCACACCCGAGAACCCTGGGGAGACCTCTCCTACCTCGCCGACCACTACCTCATCACCACCCACGACCACACCGTGCTGCGGCGGTTCCCCGCCGACAGCGCCGACACGGCGCTGGCATCCCTGCACCACAGATGCACGAACACCCCGCTGACCTGACGTCCCAGGGGCGGCCGACCGCCGAGGTGACCGAACGACCGGCGGCGGCAGGCCGGTTGGCGCCTCATCCTGATCGCCTTCCACAGCCTGCGACGATGGACTTGGGGCATTCGACGGGGGAGCGGGGAGGGAACGCGGTGTCCGTTGAGCGGCGTGGCCGGCTACTCGTGGTTGATTTCGATTTCTTCTTCCACAATCCCTTCGAGGGCCTTGCCGCTCCGCACCGCGGGGATGCAGGCCTGTACGACTGGGCCCATGCGGAGAACCACCTGCTGCGCGAGGTTATCTGGCCGATCCGCGCGGAGGAGTTTGTGCGGGCCGGCATCGAGTTGCCCCGCTGCGAGGGTTACGAGAACTTCTGGGAACGGTTCACCTTCACCAGCGACGACCCGCTGTTGTTCTACGCGGACTCCAACCTTCACGCAGGGCGCCTGGGTCCGCGCGACTATGCGCTGTTCGATCTTCAGATCGCCGCGTGGCAGGACGTGCACCTCTTCGACGCCCACCACGACAGCGGCTATCCCCACACCTACGGTCCGGCGTCCTTCGAGGAATGGGCAGAGGCGGGGGAGTTCTCGTGCGAGGACTGGATGCTCGTCCACCACGCGAACGGCAGCCGTCTTGCCCTCACCTACCCGTCCTGGCGCCCGAACGGCGACTCCCACCCGCCCATGATCCCTGTGCACATGAGCGTCGACGACGGCGGTGCGGCGGCGGTGCCGTTCGATGCCGTATTCCTGTGCCGGTCAGGGTCGTGGGTGCCCTCCTGGTGCGACGAGCAGTTCACGCAACTGCTGACCGCCTTCCCCGGCCGGGCTCAGCTCTTGCCGGGAAGCCCATGGGCCCACCCCAGAGAGGATCCACTGCCCCATGCGCGGCGCATGGCCGGCATCTTCACCGAACTTCGCGACCGACTCGAAGCACAGGCCAGATCCACGAAGCCGCCCTCCGCGCCCGCCCCGCAGCCGACTACCGCTGCCGTGCGCCCCCACGAGCACCCGCCCAGGTCTGAGCAGGCCCGCGCCCGCCCCAGACGGTGAAGCGCAGACACCCGGCAACGGAGACGGAGAGCCCGCTCACCACCGGCACGCTCACCCCCTGGCTGGAGGCGTGGGCGAAGACCCGCACCGAGGCAGCCGACCTGCACCTGGCCGACGCGCTTCAGTGCTGGCTGATCGAGGGTGAACTCGCCGACCTGCGGCTGGGCTTCTACGAGGAGCTGCACGCCACACCCGAGCTGCTGCCGTGGCTGCTGTCGCTGGAGCCGGGCCGTATCGGCGCCGCCCAGCTGATCGCGGTCGAGCACCTCGCCTACGGCTGAACCCGACCGCAGGCGAGAGCCCGCCCGTTGCCCCTACCGGTACCGGGTGGGGCGGACATACGGCCGTTCCACGGCGGCGGGTGCGGCCGGTTCGTACGGTGCGGTCGCGGCCCCGCTGGGGTGGAAGGCGGGGACGCTCACCGTGCCGTCCGTGTCGGCCCGGGCGCGGGCGGCCAGGAGCACCAGGAGGCGTTCGGCGCTCACTCCGGCACCGGCCGCGAGGGACCGGAGGCGCTGGCCGGCTGCTTCCCCGAGGTGGAGGTGGACGGGCAGGCCGTGGTCCTGGTCGCGCTGGTCCTGGCGCCACTGTGCGTGCCGCGCGAGCCAGAAGTGCTTGCGGGTGGCGCGGTCGGCGGCCCACGCGGTGGCGTCCGGGTCGTCGGCGACCCGGTAGACGTCCAGGCCCCGCACGGCCGGCAGGGTAAGGATCCGGTCCCACTCTTCGGCTTTCGCCGCCCGGGCCTCCCGCGCCTCCGGCGAGAGCGGGCCGTCCGCTGCGGCGCCGAACGCCCGCTCCTGCGCGATCGCCTCGCGGATCCTGTCCGCGTCCAGGCCCTCCGCCCTGCTCTGGCACAGCTCGCGCGCTACGTCCTGGGGTGTCCACATCACGACTGCTCCTCCGCCTCGCCCCGGGCCGGTCCCCGGGAGGTATGCCGACAGACAATTACGCAACGTCCCAAACCTGTCAAATACCCATGAAGCAGGTCGAATTGGGGTGCGGCGGTTAGGTTCGTGCCCGCGTACGCGAGGACCCGGCCGTCACCCGGCCGGGCGACGGCCGACGGCGGGCGCGGGCGCGTTGCTACCGTGCGGCCATGTCCACCACGGTCATGGTCACGGTCGAGGTCCCCGCCGGGTCCTGCGCGCTGCTCGCCGACGTCGTGGCGGCCGAAGCCACCCGTGAGCGTGCGTGGCTGGATGAGTGGCGCGCCTCGATCACGGAGTTCGCGCGCTTACGGCTGCTGCCCGCCTGACCGGAGGGCGCCGACCGTGCCGCCCGCCGGGCCGGGCACCTGCGGGAGGTGACGCGGCGGCGCGAGGCGCTGCGCGGCACCCGCGACCTGGTGGTGACCTCAGGCCGTCCGCGACGTCCTGGCGCTGCGGGGGTGGGATTGTGACTGGCCGGTCCCGGACGGCGACGCCTCCGCGCCCGGGCGTCCGGTGGGCACCGGCCAGGGTCGGGTGCACGCCAACGCGGTCCCCGCAGTGGGCGGTCCCGCCGAGACCCTGCCTGTACGGCTGCCCGATGACCCGGCCGACCGCGTGCGCGCTGCCTGCTACTGGACGTCGAAAAGACGCGCGCGAGGCGCTGATCGAGTGGCAGGCAGTCTGGGGCGACGGCCCCCCCGCGCCACCGACGCCCCCGCCGCCGACGCCGAGCCGGGCTTGGTGTCCGGGTTATGGGTTTGCGCCTGCTTGCACGCCCTGAAGCTTCCGATGCGCCTGCTGGGGGTGTTGGTTGACGTCATGCTGGATGGTGAACTGTTGGTCCATGATCTGTGAGAAAGCAATATGTGGCGGAGCTGAGGGTGAGCGCGGCTCCTCCACCCGTCCAGAGAGTCGTTCATGCACCATCGCGCCACTGTGCATGCCGCGGTGGCTCTGCGCCGCTTGAAAGCCAGCTACCCGTGCCGCTACCGAAGCGTGGGAGCCGTCCTCTATGGAAGTCACCTGCCCCGACGCGCACAGCACGGTCAGCAGGGATGTGCTGAAGCCCGTTCCGTTCCCGACTTCAGTACGTGCTGCCCTACTCCGCCGCCCCGCCCCGCCTCGTCGCCGTTCTCGTGGGAGGGACCGCTGAAGTGGGCTGGGTGCAGTACGCGGACCGACACCGACGGCACCTCCGACGGGCTCACCGCCACCCTGTGACCGTCGACGCGTGTGACGGCTGCCTGGCCGCTGAAGGCCGTTCTTGCGCACCGCCGCGGACCAAGCGCGTGCTGCGGGGACCAGTGCCCGAAGCCGTATCCCTGCCCACGACGGTGACCGAGCACCTGCGGCAACTGACCGAACACTCCGTCTGGAGGAACCCGTGAGCAACGCCGACCGGATCAGGATCCTGAGCAGTGGTGGCTACCGGCTGCTCGCTTACGGTGAGCAGGGCTCGCAGCGGCCCTGCGGTCGTGAGGACGCGACGGGCTGGTGTGGGCACTGCCACCCCGGCGAGTATCCCGACGAAGGGGACGTCGTCACGGACTTCGCCCGGGTGCTGTCGGAGCTGGCGACACACGACGGCGCGGGCCATAAGACGGTCATCGACAAGTTTGCCTACGTGGACTATCACACTCTGGTCTCCGCGCTCACCGAGGCCAACGGGGACGTCGAGCACAAGGGAGACAAGGGCGCATATCGTGGCCTTCGGCTCTCGCCGCGTCTCACGCAGACCATCGCCACAGTCGATCGGGTAACTGGGGGCCTGATCGCTGACCTGCTGTCCGTGCCCTGGTCGCAGGTCTCGGCCGTGTTTCATCACCCGGTCGGCATGATCTGCGAGACGATCACGGAGGCGGGTATCCGCACGGAACTGCAATTCCGGCTGGTCTACCGGGACACCAGTGATCCCGCACCAGACGCCATTCCCGGCGGCCCGTACATCACGCCCTTCGCGACCATCGAGTCAATGTCCGGGATCCCAGAGTGGTTCGGATGGAAGACCACGCTCGTGACCGCGACTCCGGAGACCCGGGCGCTGCCCGAGAGCGAGCGGCCGGTCGTAGGGATTCCTTCGAAGGGCCGTTACGACGAACAGTTCAAAGAAGTGATCATGACTGAACTAGGTGTGGACAGGCAGGTCGCGGAGATCCTTTACGCCACTACCGAATGGGGTTCGCCTGCCGGCTGGAGTGCCTATGACGGCATCTGCGGAGACCACCTGCAGGTGATCTCCGGCCTCACGTCGTTGTGCGTGGGCATCGACTTCGCCCAGGAGCCCTACAGCCACCTCCATCCCGGGGCACTGAGGGACCTGGCGGTGGGATCGGTGGCCGCCTATCGCAGGGCTGACGCCGCGTATCTGCGCAGGAGTGTCGGTGTTGCCGCCCAGTCCTTCCTCCGGCGGCACCAGCAGGCGAGGCCAGACGTCGCGGAGGCCCCGCTGACCCCGGAAGAGTATGTGCGCTGCCGCTACCTGGATGGTGGTGTGTACCCGTGGTACACGATCATCGACCAGGCTCGCGCGGGCCGCAAGGGACTTCTACACGGGCGTATCCAGAGGGTTATTGACCAGTGTCCCGGTGCCATTGCGGGCCTGGATCTGGTCATGCGCTTCAACGATGCGACCGATGTATGGAACGACGCCCATGAAGGCGAGAGCTATAACGAGCTGGTTCAGGCGGTACGGTACGGGTACCGAGGCAGTTTTGTACCTGTCACGCGGGCCCTGACAGCGGGCTGCGATGTCTCGTGCGCGTGTGTATGTCCTTACGCCTATCACGCCGAGGCGTCTGACAGCGGCGTCGGGATGGTCGCGTACGTGTGCCTGATTCCCCGTTACAACGCGCTGGCGTCGTACGCGATCTACCAGGAGGCGGTCCCCGACCCGGAGAGCATTGATGCCTTCGTCTGCCGTCCCGTGCCGTCCGACCTCCAGCGGATGATCTTCACGCCGGACTGGCAGATCCAGCCGTGGGTCATCAATGCGACCGGCGACCCTGAGTCTTTCGCCCCACCACCAGGCAGCCAGGGCCGGGCCCCTGAGCAGTGGGCGAACCGGATCGTGGACCTGCGCCGGGACCCGCAAGCCCGGGACAAGATCATGGTGTTCCTGGCACGGGAGTGCGATCAAGCTCCCTCGGCTTACTGCGCGAAGGACACCGTCCGCCACGTCATCAAGACCGCTGCTCCGCTCGCGGGACACGAGCTCCTCGACGACGCAGCCGTACTGGTCGCCAGCATGTGGAACCTCGCCGTGCAGTTGCACCACGGGCAGACCCCACCCGAGGAGGCATCCCGGATGTCGGCCCGGATGTTCCTCCGTATGGACAAGCTTCAGTATGTCGCCGTACGGCGACAGGACAATGCCACCGCGACCGCTGTGCAACGCGCCACCATGGGATATCTGAGCTGCATCATCGAGCTCACTCGTTTCCGGGTCTTCGACCGCATGGTCGCCTACCCGCACATCGCGCGGCAGATCGTTCTCTGAACAGCAGCGGGCCCGCAGACCGGCCCGCTCTTCACATCCAGCCACGCGAACACCGTTCGATTGGCAGACTCCGCCTTGCGCCCCGAAAGGCTCGCCCCACCGCTGTGTCCACGTACCCGGAGCGCAGGCGGTGCGCAGGGTCATCGCCCCGGTATCCGCAGCGATCAGCGGGTCAAGCAGCGCGCCGATCCGGGCCGGGCCGAGTTCCTGTTCCTGCCCCAGGCCGTGGAGGGAGAGTCGGTGCGAGAGGAGCCGAGGCTGGCCCGTTGCACGCCGGGGCCGCGCGCCCCGACCTCAGCGGTCAGACTGGCAGAGGAGCCCTGGACGAGGGGGCTCGGGAGACGACGACGTCATCGTTGAATGTCCCTTCCGGCCAGAGAGGATCCTTCACCTCTGCTCAAGGCGCCAGGTGATGGCAGCCCGGGCCACAGACTCGAACCGGCGGGTCTGGCGTTGCTCATGCCGTCCTCCGTGTTGCGGAATCGGCGAGGGAGCGCAGCAGTTCGACTGCGGCCGGATGCAGAGGGCTGGCATGGGCGAGCTGGTGCAGGACACGCCGACGGCGTTCTTCGATCATGTCCTCGACCTGGCGGCGGGCTCCGCAGGCGGTGAGGATCTGCCGGATCTGCTCGGCCTGGACGTCCTCAAGGTCGGCGCGGCCCAGGAGCTCATCCAGGCGGCGGCGCTCGGCGGGCGCGGCGGCACGCTGGGCCAAGGCGATCAGCACAGTCGGCTTGCCCTCGCGCAAGTCGTCCAGACGCGACTTGCCTGTCACCGTCGGGTCACCGAACACCCCTAGCAGGTCATCACGCAACTGGAAGGCCTCGCCCAGAGGCAGGGCGTAGGCGGTGAGCTCCTCCAGCAGCGACGGTCCGGCGCCCGCGAGGACCGCCCCCAGATGCAGGGGCCGCTCCACGGTGTACTTGGCGGTCTTGTACCGGATGACGACCAGCGCGGTCTCCACACAGGCCTGGGCATCGCCGGCGGTGGCCACGTCCAGGTACTGCCCGCCCACGATCTCTGCGCGCATGGCGTCTACCACCGGGCGCACGGCAGCCAGTTGGTCCGGGGTCAGCCCGGAGGTGTGCAGGATGGTGTCCGACCACACCAGAGCCAGATCACCCATCAGCAGCGCCCGTCCGATCCCGTCGCGCTGCTCAGCCTCGCTGGGTTCGCGGCCGGGACCGCCGGGGGCCAGCGCGCGGTGCAGGGTGGGCCCTCCGCGCCGGGTGTCGGAGGCATCCAGGATGTCGTCGTGGATGAGGGCGAAGGCGTGGAAGAGCTCCAGCGACGCGGCCGCCCGCAGCACCGGCAGCGGCGGTGGATGCCCGGCGACGGCAAGGTGACCCACGCAGCACATCAGCGGCCGCAGCCTTTTGCCGCCCCGCAGCACGAAGGCACGCAGGGCGCCCACCGCCTGCTCCAGACGCGAATCGCTGTAGTGGGGCCGTGTCAGGAAGGTGTGCAGGATCTTCTCCACGCTGACGCGGATGTCCGCGGCAGACAACGGGGTAGCGGCGGGGGGAGCGGTCATGGGGCGTTCTCCGTCCGAAGGGGTACCGCGAAGAGAGCGCACCGCCGGGTGCGCCCTGGCCTGTAGATCAGCCTCTGAGAGGGGAAGCCCGGCATGGGGGATGCCGATAACCCGACGCCACATGGAGGTGGGCTCAACCAGCCCAGGCTCCCATTGACACGCGTACTACCGCATACCCGCGCCATCGCAGGCCAGCGTCGGAGCGCCGAGCAGCAGAGGGACGCGAACACTGAGGGCATGCGCGCTTCCTGGGGGAACTCCGGCCAGGGGAGCGCGTAATGAGCAGTTGCAGCGGCCTCATGCGCCCGGGTTCCGGGCAACCTCCCCACGGAAGATGAGCCGCTCAGACCATCTGTGTCCCTACCGGAACCACACCATGCAGGCTCCCGGCAGGCGCATGAAGCGCAACCGGCGCAGGCCAGGGAAACGAGCGCCCCACGGACAGGACAGCCCCCCGCGGCTGCGCCGCAGCCCGTGCTCGGCGGTTGTTCTCCGTCAGCGGTGCCGGGCGGCCTGCTGGGTTATCCGGCGGGCTACTGCCGGTTCGTTGGGGATGTAGGGGCGGATGGCGAGTAGCCCGATAAGAGTGTCGTCGGGTGGCCCGGGCGGGAGGAGGCCGAGGTCCTGGCCGAGGCCGTCGGTCCAGTGCCCGCCGGGTCCGGGGCGGCCGTGGAGTTGGCGTAGGACGGGTTCGGTGGCGAGGTAGAGGACTCGGCGGTGGGCGTGTTGGTAGGCGCGCAGGATCCGGCGGAGCGCGGCGGGGGCCTTAGGGGTGAGCACCAGCTGCGCCGCCGCCTGATCAAGCGCCTCGCCGGAGCCCTGGCGACCTGGGAGAACCACCGTGGCGACCTGCACCACCTGCGCCGGACAGGGAACGATCACCACCAGCGGCCACACCGTTGACTGCACCGCCTGCGCCGGCAGCGGCACCGTCAACGCCCCCGCCGACAACCCCGACGACCAGAACAACGGCCACCACTGACCCCACCCGCCCCACCACCCACGCAGGGCGGATGGGATCCCGCCCCTCCGGAGCCCGCAAGACGCCGCGCCACCGCGCCCCCGCCCCCTCCTCTTCCGGCCACCCCTGGGCGCATCCGCGAGCCGCCCGCCTCGGGAATGAGCTGGAATAGAGCCATGACGCCGCCGGGAACGGTCCGTACCGGCCGGCAGGACACCGTACGAACAAGGGGCGCGAGGATGAGCAGGCCGGGGAAGCTGACACCCGCACAGTGGGAGGACTTCCGGACCGCCTACGCCCAGGGCCGGCCCGTCACCTGCCCGCAGTGCGGCACCGGCGGCGACGCCGAGCTGCATCCGGGCCGCCGCGCCGTCCACTACCCCTGCGGCCACCAGCGCGCCCTGCCCGACGACACCGACACCCACTCGCGCAACCCCACGCCGTAGGCCGCTGCCGCAGACCGTGCACCGCGTGCGAGCCCCAAGGGAAGCCCGTCGTTGTGCGCTGAGCCTGGGCGGCCCGGCGGCGGGTGCTGTTGGCGAGCCCCCGCCCCAGCCGGATCGCCACCACGCTCTCACCTCCGCCGACGCTCCCTGATCCGCCAACGGGCGCGCCCCCGTTGCCACGTCGCCGCCGGGCGCCTGGTGAACCACCTCCGCCGCGGCCTACCGCCCCGACCGCCAGGAGGGCCAGGCGCAGGTGCTGGAGCTGTGGTGTGAGAGCGCGGGCACGACCGTCCAGCTCGCCCGCATCGCCGACCCGTTCGGTCTGACCGTCCGCTTTGGCGGCGGCTTCGACCGCTTTCCTTCTGCTCACGCCGATCGTGGCTCGATGAGCCAGGTGCCGGTGACGGGGCTCTTGGCCCGGTACGGATCCGCGAGCATCTCGCGCACAGCTTGTCCGGCCCGCCATTGTGCCGCTGTCCGGCTCGGGGCGTGCCCGGCCCGGTACGGCACGACGGCGCCGTCACCGTCCTGCCAGTCCAGGCGCCACTGCCACAGCCCCAGCTGATGAGCCTGGGCGAACAGCGCCCTGCCCTCGAACTCCTGGGCGTTGAGCCGGGACCACACCAGCAGATCCGTGCCCGGCACGGGAACCCGCACCCCCGCGCACAGATGCCCGCTCCCTGCGGCCTGCCACAACAACGGCGCCGGGAGCGTTCCGGCGGCCGCGAGTTCGGCCGCGTACCCGACCAGGGCCGCCACGTCCCACGTCAGCGCCAGCACCAGCGCGGCCCGCTGCACAGGCGGCCAGCCACCCGGCTCGTCGAGCACCAGCACGTCCACCGCGTCTGCGGCCCGCGCCTCGTTCAGCAGCATCTCCTGCTCGAACGCCGCCACCGACTGCGCACGGAACTCCCGGCCCCCGGCCGCGGCCTCCTCGACCTGCTCCAGCGCCACAGCGACCATGCCCTGCTCCACCGACAGCCCGAGGGCCACCTCGCGCAACTCCTCGGGCGCCAGTCCTTTCAGCAGTCCCTCCACGTGCTCCAGCACGGCCTCGTTCGCGGCCCCCAGCTCGGGCAGCGTCACATGCGGCGACGGCACCTGGCCCCAGACGTGGGCGGCCGACCACAGCTCCTCGAACTCAGCGACGTCCTCCACCCCCTCCAGTTCCTCGGCGAAGCCCAGCGCCCCCTCCACCACCGCCAGCGTCACCGCACTGTGCCCGGCCCCGAGATGACCGGTGTACCGGCACAACGCCGCAGCCCGCCCCTCCACCGGCCCCAGCACCAGCCCCGCACCACTGAACCGGCCCACCCGCTCCGCCTCCCTGCTCACGCCGCGCCGCCCGCCCACGGCACGCCCAACGCCGCCAGATCAGCACGCCGCTGCTCGCTGAGCTTGGCGGCCCGACGACGGGTGTTGTCCAGCCACTGGCCCAGCTTGATGGCGACCAGGTCGTCAGCTCCGCCTGCTTCCCCGGGTACGTCTCCGCCCGCGCCGTCAGCGCCGTCCCGCACGTGTTCGACGTGCTTGCGCGGCACCTTCAGATGCCCCTCGCGCGCGTGGAACTGCCGGGCCGCGGCCACATTCCGCGCCCACCCCGCCTCCGGCCCCCGCACCACCCCCACCGGCTCTTCCACGGGCCCGGCGGGCGCCAGGCCGAGGAAGGTCTCCAGCAGGTACTGCTGCGCCCGCTGCAGGCCGGGGCCCAGGCGGGAGTGCGAAAACCAGCCTCATCCCCCTTCGCAGCGAACTGGTCGCGGTGATGGGCGGACGTGGCGTGGCGGGAGTGGGAGGCTGGGGGTGGTCCCTTCCGGTTGCCGCTGTCCTAACCGGCGGCAACCGGAAGGGGATGCGCGAGGACGGGGTGGCTCCCCATGTGCCCGGCGTCCTCGCGCGAGATGCTCTCCCCAGCGTGGCGGGCGGGGCCGCGGGAGGCCACGCCGGTCAGCCACGCGCACGGGAGAGCGGAGGCTGGGGCCGCGTTGTCGGCGATGCGGCTCCAGCCGGTCTCGGGCATGCACGGCTCGGGGACCGGGAGCCTCAACGAAGGTCCGGGCGTCACCGCCCGGCACCTCTACGTTCATTCACCAGGGTAGAGCGCCCGCAAGCGCTTCACAGCCGGAATTCCCGTAAAACACACCCCGACCCGTCACCCGGGAGCCGACCCAGGGCGGCCATCTCCCCGGGGCAGGCCGGGCAGAGTCAGGACTGCCTGTCCAGGAACGCGCCCACAGCGTCACGGACGTCTTCGGGGGCTTTGTGCCAGTCCCCGGCCGCCAGCGCGACACCCATCAGCGCCTGCCAAAAGGTCCTCACCGCGACGTCGCTGACCTTCTCCCGGCCCAGCTCATACAGCAGCGAACGGCACGCACTCTCCGCGGTCTGCTCCATCCCGCGCGAGACACTGACCGCACTCGAGGCCCGCAGCCGCTCCTGGAAGGCGTCACCCACGGGTGCCACGTCCCGCAGCTGCGCGCACTGCTGTCGAACCCAGTCCGTGACCGCCTGAACGGTCTCGGCGGACGGCACCCCCTGCGCTGCCATAACCGAGAGCCTATCCACCACCCGCCCGGCCAACGCCGCATCCAGACGACTTGGCGCATTCCCCACGGTTTGTCAGTGCGGCAGTGCGGGGCGGCCGACGGTGGTTGCTTCGGCGCTGACACCGTGCTGTCGCTGGAGGCGTCAACTGGTCTGTCGTCTCACACGTCCCGCTGGAGGACCCCGGTCTGTCGTATCTGTGACCGACGCCGCGCAGCCTGCCCGGGCCGGGCCCCGCTTTCGGTGAAGGCTGTGCCGGGGAGTGGGTTTTCCGAAGTCGCACCCGCCGGCATTCGCGTCGTGATGTGATCCGCAGGACCGAAGATGATCACGAGAAAGGCCCCGGCATGTCCAGCATCGTCGTCTACTCCAGCAGCGCTACGAGCTCTCTGAAGATCAAGAAGGACATCGAGGGCACGAAGAGGCTGCTCGACAGCAAGCAGCTCGCCTACGAGGAGCGCGACATGGCCCAGCTCGACAAGGCGGACCGCGACCAGGTCTACGAGGTGGCCGGCACGCGCACCATCCCCCTGGTCTTCGTCGACGGCCGGTACGTCGGCGACTACGACGAGCTGCAGTACCGCGAGGAGACGGAGACCCTCGACGCCATCCTCCGCGGACAGTTTTGAGTTCCGGCCACAGGCCCACCGCCGAAAGAAGAGGCGGGTCAGACAGCGTCGGAGGGCGGCCCGGACCCGGGCGGCCCTGACCGGCCAGCCCGACCCGCACTCTGCACGAGCGGGCGGCTCCGGACCACGACGCACGCGGGTGGTAGCTCCGGAGCTGATACGGGCCTACGCCCCCGATGACGGGGTGTGGGTGTGGCGCGGGGACTACCCCTGACCTGACACCCCGGGTGGGGAACCGGCCGCCGTGGTGGCCGAACTCCCGGCGCGCGCAGGCGGGTTGGGGGCATGGTCGGGGAATGAATCTTCCTTCCCTTCCGGATGCGGTGCGGCATCCGAGGCGTATCCGGCAGCGACGCCGGGACGAGTTCGCGCAGTTGACCGGTCTTCAACAGCGTCGCGAGCTGGCGCGACGGGCGGCCTTGTGGCGGCGCCGGGGCCTGGTGGCGGGCGTAGCGGCGGGCGGACTGTTCCTCGTCATCGGGCTGCCGCTGCTGATCTGGCAGGGGCCGCACTGGTTCGACGGCAAGTACCTGGACGACGCCGAACTCCGCAAAGGCTCCGCCGCCCTGGTCACCGGGCTGCGCACGTCGCTGGTGGCGCTGGTGGCCGCACTCGGCGCCGGGGTCGCGCTGCTCTACACCGCCCGCACCTACCGATTGACCCGGCGCGGGCAGATCACCGACCGGTTCACCAAGGCCCTGGAACGGCTCGGCTCCCCGGAGGTCTACGTACGGATCGGCGGGATCCTCGCCCTGGAGCAGATCGTCCAGGACGCCCCCGAGCAGGCCGCCACCGACGCCGCCCGGGTACTGGGCCACTTCATCCGAGCCCAGGCCCCCCGGGCGCGCTCGGTGGCGATCGGGCCTCTGCCGGAAGACGAGCCCGATCCGGTGCGGCCCGAGGAGCTGGCCGCGGACGTCCAGGCCGCGCTCACCGCCCTGACCCGGGCCGCGTCCCGCACCCACGTCGACCACCGCGAACACCTCGACCTGTCCGGGCTCCACCTGGCCGGAGCCAACCTGGCAGGCGCCGACCTCACCGCCGCCGACTTGGGAGGTGCGACGCTGACGGGCGCCTACCTGGGGGGTGCGACGCTGATGGACGCCTACCTGGTGGTTGCGACGCTGACGGGCGCCAACCTGGTGGTTGCGACGCTGATGGACGCCGACTTGGGGGGTGCGACGCTGACGGGCGCCTACCTGGAGGGTGCGACGCTGACGGGCGCCTACCTGGAGGGTGCGACGCTGACGGGCGCCAACCTGGAGGGTGCGACGCTGACGGGCGCCTACCTGGAGGGTGCGACGCTGACGAGTGCACGCGGGGTGTCCGTGGGGGAGGTCCTGGCCGCTCACGTGGACGCGGAGACGGTTCTGCCCGCGTGGTTCTATCCCTCGGTGGGCCCGGTCGCGGCGGGGGAGTGAGCGGTCGGCGTGCGGGCCGGGACCCTGGGCGCCAGCGCAGAGCGCTGCACCTGCACCGTCCCCCACCTCCCCGACCGGGTAGAGGACCGGGCCAGGGAACGCCTCCGCCGACAACCCCGACGACCAGAACAACGGCCACCACTGACCCCACCCGCCCCACCACCCACGCACGGCCCACACCCGCTACACCGCCCCACCCCACCCGTGGTCGGCGTCCTCCAGCCACCGCAGGTCCAGCCCCTCGCTCTGCCACCAAGCGCGCAGCCTGAACCGGCTGCCGACCCCGGACAGTCGCTCCAGGATCAGCAGGCTGACGGGGTAGCCGAACACCTCGTACCGGCCCGAGCCCGCGATCGCGGAGGCGGGCCCGTAGTCGGTGAACAGCCGCCCCAGCCGCTCCTCGTGCCGGGCGGTGAAGGCTTCCAGTACCGCCGCGTACCCGGCCCGCTCCGAGGGATGAACCGACGCCCACAGCACCGGCAGCAACTGCTCGTCCAGCCGGTCCTCACCCCGCCCTTCCCACCGGGCACGGTCGACAGGGTTGAGGAAGACGTGCGCAGCCATGGCCACCGCCCACGCGTCCCACGCCGCCCCGGTCCGTACCTCCAGCACCGCCCGCGCCATGGCGCCGTCCCCCTCCTCCGACTCCCACCTGCTCATGCCGCGCCTTCCGTCCACGGCACGCCCAACGCCGCCAGATCAGCACGCCGCTGCTCGCTCAACCTCGCCGCCCGACGGCGGGTGTTGTCCAGCCACTGCCCCAGCCGGATGGCCACCACGCCCTCAGCACCGCCTCCTTCCCCGTCCCCGGGCCCGCCCGCGTCGGCCCCGCTGCCGACAAGATGCTCGACGTGCTTGCGGGGCACCTTCAGGTGCCCCTCGCGCGCGTGGAACTGCCGGGCTGCGGCGAGGTTCCGCGCCCAAGCTGCCTCCGGCCCCCGCAACACCCCCACCGGCGCCTCCACAGGCCCGGCGGGCGCCAGGCCGAGGAAGGTCTCCAGGAGGTACTGCTGCGCCCGCACAAGCCGGTCCCAGCCGGTCTGCTGCGCCTTGACCCACCGTCCGAGGTCCACGCCCTGGACCAGCACTTCACCCGCGGCCATCGGGAGGCTGCCGCCCGCGGCGAGCCGGTTCTGGACCAGCCGGAAAGAGCGCTGCCAGGCCACCGACCACACCGGACACCACCCCGCATCCACCTCCTCCAGCGCCTTCCACCGGGCCGCCGTCATCGAGCCGGCCAGCCACACCGCCTCACCCTCAACCCCGGAAGCGATGTTCGCCAGACACTCCCGCCCGACCGCCCGCATGTTCTTTGCCCAGGTCCCGATGGGGTGACCGTGCCACACCGCTGCCGCAGGTGGCAGGAAGTGCCCGTGTACGGCCGCCCACGCCCGCGCGACAGCCAGACCCTCCTCGAAGGCGAGCTCCTGGTGACTCCACACCATCCCCAGCCGATCCAACTGCTCCACCCGCTGCCGGGAGAGTTCACCGGCGTTGTAGTACTTGCGCTGATCAGCCAGCCACACCCCCAACGGAAACCCCGGATGCGCCCAATGAGCAGGAGCGACGAAGTCGTACGGCACCTTCAACGCCGCCCCCGCATGCTCCTCCACCCACCGGGCCGCAGCCTCCAGACCACGCACCCAGTACGCCTTCTCCGGCTCGATCACCCGCAACTGAACGAACCGCGCCAACAACGCCGGATCACGCGGCGTGGAGAACTCCAACAACCCCGCCGCCCGGTCGCTCACCCGCTCTCCAGCGTCCTCGCTGTCCGCGTCATCACCCAGCCCATCGAACGCCTCCTCGTCGCCGGCAGGCCCATCCAGCGCCGTGTCGTCGACAGGCCCGTCCAGACCTCTGTCGTCGACGGCCAGGTCCTCATCCTCCCCGTCCCAACTCCCGCTGCGCACACGGGGATCAGCGAGCGCCTCGATCGTCTCCGCATCGTGCGCACGCAGCGCCCCTAGGATCTTCGCCAAGGTCCCGAACGAGTCCGACGCCAGCATATCCCCGGGCTCCTCACCCTCTTTCAGGAATACCGGAACGATCAGCGACGCCATTTTCGCCTCACCAGGCTTCATACGAAGGGCGCGCCCGACCATTTGCACAATATCGACCATCGACCCCCGCGCATCACAAAAAGCAACGGAATCACAATTCGCCGTATCGACGCCTTCACCGAGCACACGAACGGAACTCAAGAGCCGCAGTACGGCCGGTTCGGGCTGACTCCCGTCCTCGAACTCGATCACGTCGGAGGCGAACTCCTCCAGCGTCGCCCGGCGCCGGCCGGGGGCATGCTGGCCGTACAGCCAGTCCGCCCACACCCGCCGCGGATCCGGGAACCGGTCCGGGTCCTCCTCGTGGAGCCGGGCGGCGACGTCGCCCTGGCCCACGGCTATCGCCTCCGCCTCACCGGTCCGCGAGTGGAAGGTCAGCACCTTCCGCAGGCCCTTGTCGGCGGCTGCCGTCTGCACACCCGTCTGCAACGCCGCCAACCTGGACCCACGCACGGCATCCGAGCCCTGGACGTCGGTGGACAGGGTCTTCTGCAATTCGGGGTCACGGATATCCAGGCAAATCACCCGGTACGGCGCGATCAGCCCCCGCCGAATGCACTCCGACAACGAGATCTCGTACGCCACCGGCCCGAAGATCTCCGACCCCTCCGGGTCCATGCTCGCCACCAACCGACCCGCGCCCTCACCGGAATCCGGGGCCTCCCAGATCCGCGGCGTCGCCGTCATGTACAACCGACGGACTGCAGGAACGCGCGCCTGGTCATGGATGAACGCCCACGGCTTCGAACCATCACCACTCGAGCGGTGCGCCTCATCGATCACGACCAGGTCCCACGCGGGAAGTCCTGCCTTGTGGGCAGTCTCCAGCTTCCCCAAGCCCAGCGAGTGGTACGTGGTGAACACCGTGACTGGGCCCGTCAGTCCGTCGAGCCAGGACACCAGCTCACGCGGGTCGGTCGTACACGGGATACCGCGCGCGTCCTTGGCCTCGATCGCAGCCAGGCCGACCATCGCCCCCGACCGGCCGCCGGCCCGCCACGCGGCGGTCATCTGCAGCAGCAGGTCACGCGACGGCACCACCACCAACACCCGCCGGGCGCCCAACTGCTGAGCGGAGGCCACCCCGATCAGGGTCTTGCCCGAGCCGGTCGCGGCAATCACCTGACACCGAAGCCCCTGCACGGGAATGCCACCAGGCGGCTCCTGCAAGGCCCGCATCACCCCGTCAACGGCTTCCACCTGATGAGGCCACAGCGGCATTACCGACACCAAAACCCACCCTTTCCCGACCGGCCCGAGGCACCGGATCTGGCGCACACCAGGGGATACCCAGTGAGGCCAGGATTCATCCGGTGGGGCGGATGACGCACGATACGACCCGGAAATACGAAGCCCTGCCGAAAGCCTGAACCGGCCAATCTGGGACTAGCCTGCCAGCCCTTAACCTATCCGATCAAAGTAGTGTGACGCACACTTTGGGAAGAGCCGCCCCGAAGTGGCCGACCGTGCCACACTGGGGCCTGCCCGCGACCGAACTCGCCAGCCCACACCCAGGTTTGACGGACCGTCACCACCCCAGCAGACCCCTCTCCTAGCCAGCCTCAGGCGGGCGCGGAGCGCACGCCGTCCGTCCAGTTCGCGGAGCGAACTGGACCCTTCAGGGCCGTCAGGCCCTGAAGGCCGGGCCACGG